>JAOZTL010000083.1 GCA_029942205.1 Bacteroidales bacterium
CCTGATTCGATAATCGTTGTGGCAATCAGCACATCATACTCCTCGTTGATGAAACCGAGCATTATTTTCTCAATCTTAGCCCCTTCCATTTGTCCATGCACAACGGCGGTGCGTGCTTCGGGGTTCAATCGGTTAATTAATGCTTCCACTTCTCGAATGTTTTGTACTCGATTGTGAATAAAAAATACTTGCCCGTTTCGCCCCACTTCGTAATTAATAGCTTGGCGTATTAGGTCTTCACTAAAGCTATGCATCTCGGTAATAATGGGATAGCGATTAGGCGGAGGGGTTTTTATGATCGATAAATCACGTGCGCCCATGAGCGAAAACTGTAAGGTACGTGGGATTGGCGTTGCTGTAAGTGTTAGCGTATCCACGTTTAGCTTTATTTTCTTGAGTTTTTCTTTTATTCCCACACCAAATTTCTGTTCTTCATCGATAATTAGTAAGCCTAAATCTTTAAAAACAACGTCTTTGCCTACTATTCGGTGCGTTCCTATCAAAATATCGACATTTCCTTCTTTCAGTTTATTGACAGTTTCACGCTGTGCTTTACTGTTTTTCAATCGACTAAGGTAATCAACCGTACAAGGAAAATCTTTCAATCGGTCGGAGAATGTTTTATAGTGCTGCAATGCCAAAATTGTGGTGGGAACCAGTATCGCAACTTGCTTGCTATCTGCCACCGCTTTAAATGCTGCTCGTATAGCTATTTCTGTTTTTCCAAAACCAACATCGCCACACACAAGCCTATCCATTGGCTCGGCTCGTTCCATGTCTTGTTTTACTGCCACCGAAGCTGTATTCTGGTCGGGTGTATCTTCAAACACAAAAGAAGCTTCCAGCTCATGCTGCAAATAACTATCGGGCGAGTACGAAAAACCTTTTTCTTCTTTACGCTTGGCGTACAGAAGAATTAGTTCGGCAGCAATGTCCTTTATTTTCTTTTTTGTTTTCTGTTTTACCTTTTGCCATGCACCAGAACCGAGTTTATAAATCTTAGGAGGAATCCCGTCTTTTCCTTTATATTTCGAAATACGATGCAATGAATGAATACTGACATGCAGCAAGTCCTTGTCTTTATAAATCAATCGGATTGTTTCTTGGCTTTTACCATTTACCATTATTTTTTCTAATCCGCCAAACTGACCTATTCCATGGTCGATATGCACCACATAATCGCCTGGCGAAAGGCTATTCAGCTCTTGCAAACTGATGTGCTCTTTGGCACTTTGCAAATTACTGTTCTTGAGCTTAAACTTGTGGTATCGCTCAAAAATCTGATGATCGGTATAATAACAAATTTGCAGATCGTGATCGATAAATCCCTCATGAATAAGCTCTTCATTGGAGCTATACTCGATTATTATTTGTTGTTCTTTTTCTTTATTCTTCGATTCGATGATGTTTTGTAAGCGTTCTTTTTGTTTTTCATTCTCCGAAAAAACAACTACTCGATAATCTTTTTCTGTATGACTAAGCAAATCGTCATACAATAAGCCAAAGTTCTTGCTGAAATTTGGCTGATGCGTTGTGTCGAAAATGAAATTATTACTTGAATCAAAAAAACTTTGTGATGCAATTTCGATTACCGTAAAATTAGCCAATAACTTTTGTGTATTTTTTTCATTAACAGGAATACTTTTAATGATTTTAGTATTATTTTCTTTCAAATATTTTTCAGCTTCGCCAAGAAGTTGGTCTAATTGATCGAATATAAAAGGCGTATCTTCTGTCCAAATAATGGTGTCTGATGAAATAAACTCGAAGAAATTAAGGTATTTCTTATCGTCCGAATCAATTTGTAAGTTAGGAATAACCACTACTTTATCAAAACGAGCAATGGACAATTGTGTGCGCACATCAAAAGTACGTATAGAATCTAAGTCATCACCAAAGAAATCAATTCGATAGGGATAATCGTTGGAGAACGAAAAAATATCAATAATCCCACCTCTAACCGAATACTGCCCAGGCTCGTACACAAAATCAACACGTGTGAAGTGATAAGCAACCAAAATATCAACAACAAAATCGATTCCTAAACTTTCACCAACTTTGAGAGTCAATGTGTTTTCGCTCAAGTCGTTTTGCGAAACCACTTTTTCGAGCAAAGCTTCGGGATAACTAACGATCATATTTTTTTGTCCCGAAACAAGTTTGTTGAGTGTTTCGGTACGTAGAATAATATTCGTACTATCCATTTTTCCGCCAAGAAACTGTGTTATAGAGCCTTTAAAAGACGACGGAAAGAACAAAATTTCAGGGAAATTGCCTACATTCTGCAAATCATTAAAGAAATAAGCTGCTTTTTCTTTGTCAGGTAAAATCACCAAATGTGTATTTGGTGTTTTCTGCCCAACAGCAGCCACCAGCAAGCTTTTTGACGAAGCCAATAAGTTTTTTATCTGCAATTTATCTGCATTCGCATTGCCTATTCGCTTGATTATACTCTCAAAATGAGTATGCTTTTGGTATATTTCAGTTCGTTTCAGTTTTTTCACTTGTTACAAATTCCAACGGTTTTTTAGTTCTTCAGGAAAAGCTACAATTTGCCTGTTTTTATAATCAAAACAAACTAAATTAGTAGTAATTCGAGCTATTTCCTTTTTATTTTCTTTATTAATAAACCAATACATCAATTCAAATGATTTTGTTCCGACTTCGCTCACTGCTATTTTTGCTGTAATTTGATCGCCATAAAAAGCCTCTGCTTTGTACTGAATAGAAGCATCTGCCATGATTAAGCCTACGCCTGCAACATCCAATTCCGAAAACTGGTAATGTGCCAAAAAGCGCACACGTGCTTCGTGCACGATAGACAAAACGGCATCGTTACCCAGATGTCCGCCATAATTTAAGTCTGTAACACGTACAGGAATATCGGTTTCAAACAAAAACGATTCGGGTACTTTTATTTTTACTCGTGCCATAATTTAATTTATCTGCTTTAGAAATAAGCTGCTTGTACTGTTTAATATTGCTCACATACTCATGTAAAATCATTGATTACAATAGCTTTGCACAAGTGTGTGAGCAACATCAAAAAGGTCGAAGATCTTACATTTCGCCTTTTGAGTTCATAAATTCCTCTGCTTTATCCACCATGCTGCGTGGACCAACAAAAAACGGAACACGTTGGTGCAACGACGTAGGTTTCAAATCCAAAATCCGATTGCCATTGCCATCGCTAGCTTTTCCGCCAGCTTGCTCGGCAATGAAAGCTATCGGGTTGCATTCATACAACAAGCGAAGTTTTCCATTCGGGTTATTTTCTGTTTCGGGATAAATATAAATTCCTCCTTTAAGCAGATTCCTATGAAAATCAGCCACTAACGAGCCAATGTAACGAGACGTAAATGGACGGTTCGTTTCTGAATCTTTTTCCTGACAGTATTTTAAATACTTTTTCACGCCTGTTGGGAATTTGACATAATTTCCTTCATTAATGGAATAAATTTTACCATTAGTAGGCGTTTGGATTTTTGGATGCGACAAACAAAACTCTCCGATTGATGGGTCTAAAGTAAACCCGTTTACTCCACGTCCAGTGGTGTACACCATCATAGTAGACGATCCGTAAATAACATAACCAGCAGCAACTTGGCGTGTGCCTTCTTGCAAGAAGTCTTCTTCCTGTGCTTTATGTCCAATTTTGGATATTCGCCTGTAAATAGCAAAAATAGTTCCGATAGAAACATTGACATCAATATTCGATGAGCCATCAAGCGGATCGATAGTTACGATGTACTTTCCATCTCGTGCCAAATCATTGTCGAAAGTTACAATGTCTTGGTTTTCTTCCGAAGCAATTCCACAACATTCGGCACTAGCTTTTAATGCTCCAATGAATTGGTCGTTGGCAAATACATCCAATTTCTTTTGATCTTCGCCCGTAGGATTTACCGTTCCCATTTCGCCCAAAATATCTACCAAACCAGCTTTGTTCACTTCTCGATGCACAATTTTAGATGCAATACCGATATGGCTCAACAATCGGGTTAGTTCTCCTTTGGCATACGGAAAATCATTTTGTTTTTTGATAACAAATTCATTCAGGGTAGTTACGTTATGTTCATTCATAAAATTTAATTTATATTCGTTTTTAAATAGCTCAATGCAAAAAAATCTATAAATCTCCATTATATTTGCCCAAAATTGCAAAAAAAATGTTAATCTGAAAAATAATGATTGTTTTTAAATTTGGAGGTGCCTCCATTCATACGGCACAAGCGGTTATTAACCTAACTAAAATTCTGAAAACTAAACCTAACAATGCGGCAAAAGTACTCATTATTGTTTCAGCAATGGGCAAAAACACCTCTGCTTTAGAACAACTTATTGATAAATATTTTCATCGGAAATCCATCGAAGCCGATTTTATTGCTATCAAAGCGTTCCATCAAAATATTATTGATGAACTATTTCCTGCGAATCATCCCATTTTTATTCTAATTGGGAAATTATTTTCTGAGTTATATCAACGATTATCCCAAAGCCCGTCCACTAATTTTGATTATGAATATGACCAAATAGTTGTTTTTGGTGAATTGTTTTCGAGTCTAATTGTTAGCGAATTTCTTTCTTTTGTTTCTATAAACAATAAATTGGTGGATATTCGACAAGTGCTCAAAACCGATGCAACGCACCGTGAGGCGCATGTCGATTGGGAATTGTCGCAACAATTGTCGCAAGAAACTTTTAATTTTCAAGATACCGATTATTACCTCACACAAGGTTTTATTGCGCAATCGGCAGTGGACAATAGCTCGACTACTTTAGGCAAAGAGGGTTCTGACTTTTCGGCTGCCGCTTTGGCTTATTTACTCAATGCCAGTGAGGTAGTGGTATGGAAAGATGTAGCTGGCGTGTTTAATGCCGACCCGAAAAGCTTTCAGAATGCACAAAAATTAAAGGAATTGTCTTTTCAAGAAGCCATCGAGCTGAGTTATTATGGTGCAAAAATTATTCACCCAAAAACAATAAAGCCTTTACAAAACAAAAATATTCCACTTACGGTGCGTTCTTTTGTCGATCAACAAGAAAAAGGAACAAAAATATGGAGTTATCATAATCTAAAACAAGGAATTTCGCCTTTGCTACCTGTTTTTATTATCAAGAATAAGCAAATATTAATTTCCATTTCGCCTTTTGATTTTTCTTTTATTGCAGAAGAAAATTTGGGAAAAATATTTTCCTTATTGGCACAGCATCGCATTCGTGTCAATTTGATGCAAAACTCAGCCATTAGTTTTTCTATTTCGGTTGATTTTGATCGGGCTAAAGTTCTCCCGTTTATTGATAAATTACAAGAAGATTATAAAGTGCTGTACAATACTGATTTAGAATTGCTTACCATTAGGCATTATACCAATCAAGCTATCCAGCAGTTTGTGAGCGGACGAAAAGTTTATGTGCAACAAAAAAGCCGTACTACGGCTCGTTTTGTGTTGGCATAAAGGTAAATATTTTCTATTTTCTTTATTTGAGTAATGAGTCCTATCTAAAAAGGCAATACTTTGTTAAATTTATAATTGACAATGAATAATTGATAATTATTTTACTGATAAACAGTAGCTTGCGAGTGCTAATATCCAAATAAATATTTATCATTTATCAATCTGGCTATTAGACAATTACAGAAAAACTTAACGAACTATTGAAAAGGTGCATTTTGCAAATATCAGACTTTACAAGTCTTTTTAGACAGGACTCATTGATTAAAAAAGTTTTTCTACTCGTGCGTGAGCAACATCAAAAAGCTCGAAGAGCTTATTTTTCTATTTTGATTAGTTCCACCTCAAAAATAAGAGCTTGAAATGGTTTGATGATTCCACCCGCACCACGCTCTCCATAAGCCAGATTGTATGGAATGAAAAGTTGCCATTTAGTACCAGGTTTCATCAGTTGCAAAGCCTCTGTCCAGCCACTGATAACGCCACTAACAGAAAGCGTAGCAGGCAGCCCACGATCGTATGAGCTGTCAAACACGTCGCCACTGATGGAGTACCCCTTGTAGTGTGTCGTTACTTGATCGCTGGGTTTAGGACTTTCTCCTTCGCCATCGGTTATCACTTTGTATTGCAGTCCACTTTCCAGAGTTACTACACCTTCTTTACTTTTGTTGGACTCCAAAAAATTTTCGCCTTCTTCTTTTATTTCCATGCTTATTTAATTTATGTTACTAATAATTTCATAATTTACTTCTTAACAAATCATTGGTATTCTTTTACGAGTGCTTGAGCCACATCAAAAAGGATGAAGATCTCAATCTCCTGCATAAAAGAGTTTATCAATCGCATTATTTCCATACATTTGATTCTCAAGCTTCACCCAGCCAGCCAATCCAAAATCCGTTTTGATTAAGTATAGCGAAGTATTCCGTTTGTTCAGTAATACTTCAATATTATAGTCTTTGGGTAGATTGGCTATTGGAGAGCTGAGTCTTTCGCTTCCATAAATCGTGATGGCTTTCAATGTTTTAGTTTTCAGCCCAACATAATAGTGTGCTTGTTGCACTTCTACCAGCTTGTTGTTGTTTACCTTAAACTTGCGTCGGTTGTTGAACATGTTGTTGGTGTGTCCCGAAGAATAAATGGAGCCGTTTCCAGTAACAACAACATGTAGAGCCGAAATGCTGAAGGCAGCTTGACTAAAATCTCCGTCTTTATAAAACATAAATTCAGGATCGGCAGAAGGTCCACTACTAAATACGACAACATACTCGCTGCCAGAGGCATTTATTTTTGTTTTCACTAGTTTCACATTAGCCCCTTCTTCTTCCGTAGCGTATAAAGGATCGCTTGTCGATAATGTTCTACATTCTTGGTTGTACACTGTTGAAATGTCCGCATTGTATTTTAGTTGAACATTAGCACCTATATCTATTTTACTCAAATAGCTAAATGCCTCGTTACTGTTTGTTGTTTCAGAACTTACGGCAAGCTGTTCTTCGGTTACAGTTTGTGTTTGGTTTGTTTCTGTATTTACAGCTTCATTGTTCTCTACTACCGTGTTTGTTTCGGTATTTTCATTCGTTCCATCATCATTGCTGCATGCCAATGTGAAGGATAGTGTTGTAATTAGCACTAAAATTTTCAACTTATTCATGTCATAAAAAAATAAATTAGACTTCTTGTTAACTAGTTTTTTCGATCTTAAGCGTCGATACTAAATATATAGTTGCACTTTTTCCTTGAGTTTGAAAAAAAACAACACTTCATTAAATTATAAATTACGAAATATGAATTATAAATTAAGACACATATTTTCAACGATTTATCTTAAATAAATAATGCATTTCAATTTTTTGTACATCAAATATATACAGAAACTTAATGAATCATTGATTAAAAAAGCATTTCCATTCGTGCGTGAGCAACATCAAAAAGCTCGAAGAGCTAATATTTAAAAGTTCGAAGAGCTTATTTTTCTATTTTGATTAGTTCCACATCAAAAATAAGAGCTTGATACGGTTTGATGATTCCACCTGCACCCCGCTCGCCATAAGCCAGATTGTATGGAATGAAAAGTTGCCATTTAGCACCAGACTTCATCAATTGCAAAGCCTCTGTCCAGCCACTGATAACGCCACTAACAGGAAAGGTGGCAGGCTGCCCTCGCTCGTATGAGCTATCAAACACGTCGCCACTGATGGAGTAGCCTTTGTAGTGCGTCGTTACTTGATTATTGATGGTAGGACTTTCTCCTTCACCATCCGTTATCACTTTGTATTGCAGTCCGCTAGCCAAAGTTACAACATCTTTTTTGTTTTTATTGGCTTCCAGAAACTTTTCGCCTTCTTCTTTTATTTTCATGCTTTTTTTCAGTTCTATTGCTTTTAAGTGATTATTATAATACGTTTCCGCCTCCTTTTTGGTTAGTAGCGTTTCTTTTCCGTTCAAGTAATTCGTCAAGGCTTTGGACATCAATTTGCTATTGATCGGTTCTACGGTGTTGTCTTTCACCATTTCTCCAAAGTAAATACCCATTACGTAGCTCAGTGTATCGTTTGCTGTCTTTAGTTTTTGTGCTTGCCCAGCCATAGTCATGCTTAGGCTGATAAGTAATACCGCAATTGTTCTTTTCATATTATTATTTTCTATGATTAGTTGTGAGTATTGATTTTTTTTAAAGGTCTTCGACCATAATAGACTCCAAATTTACGCAATGTATATTGGATAACAAAATGTTTTTCCCATTAATTCGACTTTACGAAGTTCGTTTTAATTGATTATTAGTAATTTATCTCTTTTTTTGAGACTTATTAGACAAAAGATTTTAGTAGAAAGTAGAAAGAAAAATAGCATATTTTAGGCTGAAAAGCATTGCTATTAATAAAAAATCTTTCTACTTTTGACTTTGTCATTTCATAGATTTGGATAACCGCATTTTAGTATAAATTAAAAAAGCTTGTTAGCTTTGGCAAATGAACTTTGCTATTCTTTATTTTTTGATTAAAAAAAATAGTCTAAGCCTATAGAGATGACTTTGTTTTTAATAATATTTGCTTCCGAATCTTTATTGCCTTCAATTGTAGGAATGACGTCTATTAAACCTTTTGAGTAAAACGGCGTTAAGTGAAATATTATCATTTATTTTTATTCCGATACTTGTATTAAAGCCAAGGTCAAGCACATTCATGAAAATATCTCCTTCATTTTCAAGTATATCTTCTGCGTTTACAGAGCCTTTATGAGCGATTATCGTAAAATTGTTATTTGTATTACCGTCAGAACTTATTGCTTTTCCTCCAAGTCCTTGGGAGAAATAAAGTCCTACAATAAAACTAATCCTTTCTGATGCATGATAAACGATGTCTAGCGGAAGCTCTATATAATTCAAATTCATTTTAGTTTCACCAAGAACGTCTTCGATAACTATGCCAAATAGAAAACCTTTTTTGGAATATTTAATACCCGAACGTAACGCTAGCGTCTCATTCATTCCGTATTCGGCAAGCACTCCTACATTATAGCCATATAGATTATCGTATCTTATCTTTAAGCTCGAGTTTCCATACTTTTGAATAGCGGTACTAATATTCAAATTTGTTGTAACTCCAAACTTAATTTGTGCTTGAACCGAAAATGTAGAGCTAATAAATGTTATCAGTAATATGGTTTTTATTATTATTTTCATTATTATGGTATTTAGAGACCAAACAAATTAATTCATTTTTTTTAGTCTAAAGTGAATATTTATTATAATTTATAAGAAAATACTTTTAAAACAGGTAATTTAAACCTATTGAAAATACTCTATTCATACTTTTATAATCTTTATGCTTTGTATCGCCTTCTATTTTTATCAAAAGATCTGAAAGCCCATGAGAGTATGTTAAATTAATCAAAAGATTATCATTAAGTTTGTAGTTTAAACCTGCATTTAGACCAAAATTAACAGCACTAATGTATTGCAAGTCATCGGGTTTGTCCATGTGCTCTTGATAACTTAATTTCGCCAGAATAAGGTTTTATTTTACCCTCATTACTTTTTTCTGGAGATTTAGAATCAATAATAGAAAAGCTTCCTCCCATATTTGCAGCGATATAAGGTCCTGCAGTGATTTGAATTTTATCAGAAACATGGTATACCAAATAAATAGGAACTTCCAAATACATATAGAACCTATTAATTTCGGAGTCTGAAGACGAATTTTCCTGAGCTTCTGTCATTATGAAT
>JAOZTL010000084.1:0-4784 GCA_029942205.1 Bacteroidales bacterium
ACAAACAAAAAATAATTCATTTTCTAAATCATAATTATAACAGCAATTCAGTATAATTTATGGTTCTTAATTACCATAATTTATTTTATAAATCAAACGATTATAAAATAAATTAAGGTGTTTTTTTTCTGTTGTTAAAATTAACGAACAAGCGTCATTTCTTCGATAAGGTGTCCTGCGTTAGCAAATTTATCAATTATAAATAATACGTAACGAATATCAACTGAAATGTTTCGGCACTGCTCAGGATCGTACATGATGTCGCTCATTGTCCCTTCCCAGTTACGATCAAAATTGATTCCGATAAGCTCGCCATTACCATTAATGACAGGGCTTCCAGAGTTACCTCCAGTCGTGTGATTCGATGCAGTAAAGCAAACAGGCATTTCTCCATTTTGTCCATACTGTCCGTAATCTTTGTTTTTGTAAAGTTCTTTTAATCTTTTAGGTACTCGGTAATCGTAAATATCAGGATTATCTTTTTCGATAATTCCAGCTAAAGTGGTAAAAGGTGTATAATGAACGGCATTGCGAGGAAAATAATCATCAACCTGCCCGTAAGCTACACGAAGCGTGAAATTTGCATCAGGATAAAGTACTTTATCTGCATGCATCTCACGTAAACTTTGCATCCAAATTCTATTAAGTTTTTCTATTTGTGCATTAAGTGCCGTTTTTTTAGGGTTAATTACCTCTAAGTACATGTCTAAGAAATCGGTATAAAGAATGAATGCAGGATCTTTTTTGATCTTTTTTGTTGATTTTGCCGAAAAATTGCTTAATAAAGCTTCTAGCTTTTCGGGTTTATTTATGATTGTTTTAGAAAAAAGATATTTTGCATATTTATCAAAATCACCTTTGAATTTGTTTTGAATAAGCTCTGCTGTTTTTGGATAAAATTTCGGATCCGAATTTTCAAAGTATATTTTCATTGCTTTAATGAAAATTGCTTTATCCGTAGGCATGTTGTAATCTTTAAATAAGCGTTTATTGCCTCTACGTATTTCGTCTACAAGTCTCTGAATTGTTTCATCGGTCGTTTTGTTGTCTACTTTTGATAATTTAACCAATCGTCTTGCCATTTGCATTATTTCTAACGAAAAAGCTGCCTCACTAAAATAATCTACTGCTAGCATGTAAGGACTTAGTTCTGTATAGATTTTTTTATATTCAGGAAGTAAATGTCCATATTTTTGTTTGCGATCAGGGTTATTGCCAATCCATTTCACAAAATCAGCTTCTTGCTGTTCTTTTACAGCAATGGCATTTAGGCGTTTTAGCCCATGGTTTTCGCCAATCCATTTTTTCCAGTAATTGCTTACTCGTGCATATTTCGAGGCATATTGAATGCGAACAGCAGGGCTTGCGTCCATGTCTTGTTGCATTTGGTTGATTTTCATTTGTCTTATTTTTATGCGATGTGGATTTTGTACTTCTGAAATCATCCGAACAGCATACGATGTTAAGTATTCTTGTGTGCGACCAGGAAAACCAAAGATTAAGGTAAAATCGCCTTTTTGTACACCTTTCATCGAAATAGGAAAATGCTTTTTGGGTTTGTATGGTACATTATCAACAGAATATTTGGCGGGTTTATTATCTTTATTGGCATAAATACGGAAAACAGAAAAATCGCCTGTATGCCGTGGCCACATCCAGTTGTCGGTATCGCCACCAAATTTACCAATAGCCGATGGTGGTGCGCCTACCATACGAATGTCGGTAAAAACTTCTTGTACAAACAGGTAATATTCGTTTCCTGCAAAAAATGGTTTTACGATAGCTTTGTAGTGTGTGCCTTTTTCTGCTTTTTTTGTGATCTTGTAAATTGCTGATTTGATTTTGCTTTGGCGTTCTTTTTCGGGTGTTGCGTCTGTAATGTCTACCATTACTTGCTCGGTAACGTTTTCCATGCGTACCAGAAATTTAACGGATAAAAAAGGAGTAGCTAATTCTTCTTTTTTTGTCATTGCCCAGAAACCATCGGTCAAGTAATTATGCTCTAGTGAGCTGTGATATTGCACGGCACTGAATCCACAATGGTGATTAGTGAGCACCAACCCTTGATCGGAAATAACTTCGCCAGTACAGCCGCCTCCGAAAATCAAAACAGCATCTTTCATGCTTGCTTTATTGATGCTATAAATATCTTCGGCAGTTAATTTGAAGCCTTTGGCTCTCATGGCTTCGATGTTGTATTTTTTTAACAACAAAGGAATCCACATCCCTTCGTCTGCTTTGCTTACGTTCTGAAATAGAAACATAATGGAAAGCAATAATAATGCTGTTTTTTTTATCATAATAATAATTGATTTTAAGCACCTCTTGTGCTATTGGTTAGATCTTTATTTTCTTGAGCTTGCTCATGCACTAGTGCAAAAAAACATCAAAACGGATAATTTATGGGGGGATATACAAAATCGCTATCATAATAATTTATTTTCTAAATCATTATGATAAGCACTTTGTGTTATTTAATGTTTAGGAACATAAATTAAATAACATAATAGTTATTCTTATTCTTATGTCCTTTAACTTCCTTAAAAAAAATCTTTAATAGCGGTGCTATTGGCATTTTTTTTTAAGTCGTTAAAGAACAAAAAGCAAGTTCGCCTAACTCTTATTATAGCTTATTTAATTTATGTTCCTTAGTGGTTTTGTATCCCTTTTTTAATAAGTACCTTTGTGAGAAATGATTGTGTTTTTATTAAGCAACATAAAAAAGGACGAAAACCTTAAATTTATTCTCCAAACAATTCGATTAGTTTATTCTCCAAATCCTCGCCTCTCAGATCTTTGTCGATAATGATTCCTTTTGGATCAACCAAAACTGTATGCGGAATGCCATTCACGCCATAGAGTTTGGCAGCTGCACATTTCCAGCCTTTCAAATCGGATATTTGTGGCCAAGTTAATTCATCCTTAATAATGGCTTTGACCCATGCCGCACGATTGTCATCGAATGAAACGCCTAGTATTTCAAATCCTTTATTGTTATATTTAGCATACATTTTTACATTATTTGGATTCTCTCTTCGGCAAGGACCACACCATGCTGCCCAAAAATCAATCAAAACGTATTTTCCTTGTAACGATGATAATGCTAACTCGACACCCGAAGTGTCAGGGAAAGCAAAGTCAGGAGCAGGCATTCCGATTGCGACATTCTTTAGAATAGACACACGCTCTTTTAATTCTTTGACATAAACGGATGCCGAAAGTGCAGGTGCTAATAAATTAAGAACCGAATCCAATTGCATGGCATCCAATTCGTAAATAAGCTCTCTACGGATAATGTAAGGAGAGACTTCGGATGCATTGTTTTCTTGTATGAAATTTTTAACAAATTTGCTTCGCTCGTTTGTCAATTCACCATATTCTGTTTCTATTTGTGCTTTTAATACCGAGTCTTTGCTCTCTTGCGCCAAAGAATACTGCTTGTATAAATCGGATGATTTTGCTCTATAAATAGATATTTCGGTATTATAACGTTTGTAATCGTCTTGGCTTTTTGAGCCTTTTATGCGTATTTGCGTTAAACTGTCGATGTGTCCATTCATTTGAACGGTACTGTTCTCTAAGAAAAAGCTGACTTTTTTACGTTTACTTCCTACATATAAATAGTACAACTCGGGAAAATCAACAGAGCCTTTTAATTCAAATGTACCGTCAGTTGTTTCGGTTGTCCCAACTTCTATAATCTCGCCATCCTGTACTTTATTTAAGCTTATTGTTCCGCTGTGTCCTGAAATAGAGCCTTGAATTAAAAAGCTTTTATTGTTTGTTTGTCCATTACTGCATGCTATTGCTAATAATGGAAGTAGCATTACGAAAATAAATTTTTTCATTGTTTCTTGTTTTGTTGTTGTTTGCAATCGTCTTGGATAAAATTAGATTTGATAAGCAATAATCATTATTTTCTCTATCTGTTGGTTATCATTAAGTACTGGTATAAAGTTTTCAACGAGTTGGTATTGCTTATTTTTAGCTTTATACGTTCGTTTTATTTTCTCATTATTTCCTTTCAGTACTTGCTGCCATAAATTTTCATAGTTTTTAGGTGAACTCGCTGCTAGGTTTTTATAATCGTTACCAATTAATTGCTCGCTGCTTTTTTCTAGCAATTTAGTAAATGAATCATTTGTTTTTAGCAATTTCCCCTTAAGGTTGAGTTCCGAGATAAATAATATTTGATTAGCCGAAGTCATAAGCTTGCTGATTTCTTTAGATTTTGCAATTGCTTGTTCGTATTGGCTTTGTGTTTCTTCCAAGTTTAGTTGAAGAGTATTTTGTTGTTCTGTTAATTTCGAAGTTTCTATTTTTTGTTTATCTATTTTTTCTTTAGATTTTGCTAGTGCTTTTTTCAATATTCTATCATTTGCTTCAAGTCTATTTTTAGATGCTTCAATTTCCTTTTTTTTGTTTTCCATATCTGATTGAGCATCGAATAGCATTTCCATATTTTGGCGCATTTCTTCTTCATTTGCAGTCAATTCTGTCGATTGCTTTTTCATTGCGTCATAAATGTTTGTCATTTCTTCTTCCATTTTCTTTTTCTCGGCAATGTCCATCATTACGCCTGTCCAAAGAATTCGGGAGTCTATTTTTTCTGGTTTAGCAACCACATTGACCCAAGTATATTCGTTTGTTTTGTTTTTTATTTGAAAATCTAACTGCATGGTTGTTAAATTTTTTCCAGAATTATTGAGTGCAGTGTTGAAATTGTCTAATTGATCTTTATGTATATCCATTATTTGGGCAGCATCGTCCACTTCGGTTATTTC
>JAOZTL010000084.1:4794-9678 GCA_029942205.1 Bacteroidales bacterium
AAAATCATACCAGGAACATTTCCTGTGATTCTATTCATGTTCTCCTCACGCAAAGCAAGTTCTTTATTTTTCTGATTAATAATATCTTCTCTGTCTTTTGATTTTTCCAGTGCTCTTTTCAGAATAGCATCATTTGCTTCCAGCTTTCTATTTGTGCGTTCGACAACGGCGTGTTGTTTTTTCATTTGTTCTTGCGTAACTTGAAGCTCTTCCATGTTTTGTCGCATTTCTTCTTCATTTGTTGCTAGCTCTAAGTTGCGCTCTTTTATTTGTTTTTCTTGTTCTTTTGCTTTGTTTAATGCTTTTTTCAGGGTGTTTTCATCTTTCAAGATTTGTGAATTTGCATTTTTCAATTCTTCTTGTTTTTGCTCCATTTCATCTTGAGTGCTTTGTAGCATTTCTAAATTTTGGCGCAATTCTTCTTCTTGAGCAGCCATTTGTTCTGCTTGTTGAAGTAGTTCTTTTTCTAATTCTTTACTAGCAGTAATATCCGTAGCTAAGTTTATGATTTTATAAGGTACTCCATCGGCATCAAAAATAGGAGAATACACTTCATGTAGCCAGTAATCTCGTTTATTTACTGTTAATTGATGGATTTCTCGTATTGTTCCGCCATTTTTTAGCTTACCCCAGAATTTACTATTTCGGACATTATCTTCTTGCATGTCTTCAAAATCGCTCTGATGACGACCTATCATTTCTTCACGGTTCATGCCAAACAGTTCCAGAAATGCTTGATTTACATTGATGATATTACCTGTCAAATCAAATTCGATAACCAACGAAGATGCGTTAATTGCCGATAATACACTGGTCATTTCTGCTTCTCTTCGTGCTGATTCTTCCTGTGTTGCTTGTAGTTCCTCTAGGTTTTGACGCATTTCTTCTTCTTGCGAAGCCATTTCTTCGGCTTGCTGTTGCGATTGCTCTAGTAGTTGTGTCGTTCGGTTATTTATTTTTGCGATGGATAAAGTTGAAGCAATTCCCTCGGATACTTTTTCGACAAATTCGATCTCGTGCGGCTCGATGTGTTTAAATGAAGCAATTTCGATGACTCCAAAGATTTCATCTTCTAGTTTTAATGGAACAATCAATAAACTGGAAGGGTTTGCTTCGCCTAATCCTGAGGTAATATTGATGTACGAGTCTGGAATATCGGTAACATAAACAGTGGATTTTTCTACTGCTGCCATACCTACTAAGCCTTCGCCAAAATGAATGGTTTTTTTCTTTTTACGCTCTTTACTATAAGCGTAAGTGGCTGTTAGTTCCAGTATTTTGTTTTCTTTATCTGTTTCGTTGATTAGCAATAAACCGCCTTGGTTGGCTTTCAAATATTTTACTAGTTCGCTGATTATTTGTCGAGTAAATTCTTTTATATCTTTGGTACTTTGACGCAATATCTCGTTAAATAAAGTCAATCCTTCATTTGACCATTTACGTAGACTATCTTCATATTTCCGTTTTTCTTCCTCTTCTTTGGCATTGCCTAAGTTTGCTCGCATATCCAATAAAGCATTTCCGAGAACGTCTTTTTCACTCAGAGGAATAAACTTGGTATCAAAAACACCATCGCCAATTGTTGTTGCAAAGCTGGTTGTCTTTTTCAAACCACTAACCAAGTCATTTACAGCAGTAGCCATGTGCACAACTTCGTCTTTTCCTCGAATGTGTAGTGGATTATCAGGCAAAATACCTTTACTTAGTGGATGCAAGTAAGCTTTTAGTCGATTAATGGGTTTCAGTACCGAAACAAAAAATCTTGATATAATGAGGAAAAGAATAATAATGACCGTGCCGATAAAAATATAAAGTGCTTGAAGTGTTTGTGCAATTACTTGTTTGCGTTCGGTGTCTATTTCTGTACTAATCAAATCCAACTCTGGATCAAATTTGTGTATTTCGATGCGCAATTCGCCATTAAGACCGTCATTTGCTGTTTTTCCGATATTATTATCGAGCTTTATTAAGTTAGTAAATAGTTTTTTATATTCATTCAATGCTGGTATTACTTCTTCGTCCATTCTATAATCGACAATTGATTGTGCCTGTGCGTTTTCGGTAGAAGTACTATCGCTGACAATAGTCGTTGTGTCTGGCAATATACTGGAGTCTATTTTTTGGCTTAAACGACCAAATAATGTCATTGCCTGTTGGTAATAAAGATCATTATTGGTTAGTAAATAATCTGTTTTGTTTTTCCGTATTTGGATTAATAAATCTTGAACAGGTAAAGATAAATCTGCTTGAAGAAGAAATTCCATTTTGCTATTCATTTCACCTATAATACCCGTGTTTTCAGATCCTCTTTTGTATGTTTTATCTCCTATTTCGATGAATATGTCATTGTAGTTTTTATTGTAGAATTTTAATTTTGAGATGTTGGAATATAGACCGAGATCATCAGAAATAGAGTTGGTTTGTAATTCATCAATTAATTTATTGAGCAGTGTATTTGCATCTGCATGTTTTTCTAAATATTTGTTGTTGCCTGTTTTGAAAAAATCTGCATCTTCTTTATAGCGTAATAAGAAATGTTGCTCATAACGCCTCATGGTAAGATATTGAATAACAACACCGTCTATTTCTTGTTTATAATCTCTGTGATTTTGGATCAAAGAAAGAGATAAACCAAAAAATAAGACAATCACTAAAAATGCAACAATAATGATTCCTAAGAAAAAATTAAATCTGGCTTTTATACTTAAATTGAATTGTGTTTTCATAAATTTAGTATGAGAATGTGCGTGTTGTCAAAAATTAAAGACTGAAATTTTATTTTTTTATTGAAATTAAATAAGTACTCGTATGAAAAAAAATGATATTTTACTTTTAATCAATTTCCGAAAGACTCGGACGACGTTTTCTAATTCCTAAAAAATACTTTACTAAGCAAAAATAAACAAAAAAAAGAAATATAAAAGAAATTTCAGCCCTATTTTCATAATTTATATAGAAATGATTATAAGTGCTGAAAGAACAACCCGTTAGCTCAACTGCTTTTAAGTTGCTTATTCTTATTTCATTATTATACTTATTAAATAATATTGAATATTAAAACAGACGAAGTCTGAAATCATCATTATTACCACATATATAAAAAACACCGAAAGTTGTCATTATTTTAGTTAGAGTGATGCTTTTTAGCTTTTTCTAATTTCAATAAGAATAAAATTACAAATTTGATACCGAACTTTCGTATATTTGTGCGAAATTTAGTAACAAAAAAAATAAGCATTTAAAATAATGGTAGAACTTTATCCGTTAAGATTTATTCCTATTTATAAAGAAAAGCTTTGGGGAGGACAAAAATTACAACAAATTTTGTCGAAAAAAATATCTGACACAAAGAAATATGGCGAAAGTTGGGAGATTTCGGCCGTCGAAAATAATGTATCTATTATTGAAAATGGATTTTTGGCAGGAAACAATTTGCAAGAAGTGATTGAAGTCTACATGGGCGATTTGGTAGGAGAAGGAGTTTATGACAAATTTGGAATTGAGTTTCCGCTGTTGATTAAGTTTATTGATGCCAATGAATATTTATCCATACAAGTACATCCTGACGATAAAACGGCTCGGAAAAAACATCACGCCAATGGCAAAAACGAAATGTGGTATATCGTGCAAGCCGAGGAGAATGCAAAAGTAATTTCGGGATTTAATAAGAAGGTAACAAAAAATGAATTTGGAAACCATTTGAATAAAAAAACATTGCCAGACATTCTGAATTATATTCCTGTACTAGACAAAGATGCTCTTTTTATCCCTGCTGGGCGCATTCATACCATTGGTAGAGGCGTACTATTGGCCGAAATTCAGCAAACTTCGGATATTACTTATCGAATACACGATTGGGACAGAACCGATGAAGACGGTAACCGAAGAGAATTACACAACGATTTGGCGTTGGAGGTGCTGGAAACCGAAGCGGTGAATGATTTTAAAATTGACTATGTCGAAAAAAAAAATGAGAAAGTTAGTTTGACAGAGAACCCTTATTTTCAGGTAAATGTACTCGAAATAGACCAAGTCGTTGATATGGATTATGCAATGCAGGATTCCTTTGTGATTTACATGAACATAGAAGGCGAAGTGCGATTGGAGTATGGCGATAAAACCGAAACTTTTGTTACTGGCGAAACGATTCTCGTGCCTGCTTCATTAGATATATTTAGACTTGTACCGATGAAAAAAACACGATTGTTGGAAATTTATATTCCGAAAAAAAAGAATACTCGAAGATAAGTGTCTTGTGCGAGTTTGCGCACAAAATTATGTAAATGCATATTCTGTTTTTAATAATATTAGGCTTTTGTCTTAACTTTGTGAGCTATTCTTTTTTGGGAAAGAAACTTTAAAAAGATTTCAAGAAGCAGTTTTGTTGAAAACTTATGTAACCATTTCTGGATATTCTTTTATGTAAGAATTTAATCGCTCTTTAAAATATTTAGTTATTAGTCATTATACGACCATATTCTTCTTTTGTGAAATTTTTGTAACCAGTATGTAAACAAAAATCAGTATCTTTGTTCATAACTTAATATTTAATTTTGAAACTAAATACTAAAGTATTGAATTTTAGACTTTTTTTAAAGTCTCAATAAAAAAAGACTTTATCAGGAAAAATATTATTACAAAAAATGATTTTTTTTTGATGCGTTAAAAATAAAATAACGGAATTAAAGCACTACCAAATTATGATTAACGAAAAAATACATAACTACGTAACAACACGCTTGATAGGAAAAGGCGGAATGGCAGAAGTGTTTGAAGCACAGCACGAAACATTTGCAAAAAGAAAAGTGGCAGTAAAAATTCTTAATCCGTTACTGGCTCAAAATGAACAAATTGCAAAACGCTTTGTAAACGAAGCCAAAATTA
>JAOZTL010000085.1 GCA_029942205.1 Bacteroidales bacterium
TCTTGCATGTTTGTCATTATGCCAGGAGACATGGTGCCTTCTATTGCCCATAGCAATGGAAAATCGCTATGAAATGGGGTTAAATGCCCGCCAATAGTACTTCTACAGTGCATTTGAGCACTTGCATTTGTTAGGCTCAACAATAATATGCTAATTAATATCGAGTTTTTTAATCCCTTTAAGAATAATTTTGTCATTATGTTTTTCTCCTTTTTTATAAATTGAAATACTGCTTATTTTACAATCGTCCATACAATCGCCACAGCGAATACATTCTTCATTGTCTAGCTTACTGGTTTTTCCTTCACGAGTAATTGCATTTATTTGGCATGACGTACTACATGTTTTACAACCTGCACAGGAAGTGTTAATGCCCAATACCGATGCGCCAGGGAGTTTAGTAACAAAACCATGCAATAAACCCACAGGACAAAACATTTTGCAGAATGGTCGGTGAATAAAAACCGAGCTAACAAGAACGATTCCTAAGAGAATATATCCAGCCACGTTTGGTGAAAATAGATTTATTGCTGTCTTAAAAGGACCTACTTTACTCCATAAAATCACTTGAGTAAATGTAAGTTGAATAATTATTGCGGCAGTAGCAACTATACGGATTATTTTCATCACTTTTTGTGCTTTCTCCGATTGAAAAAGTTTTACTTTATCAATATGCAGAAACTCCTGAATAGCACCAAGATAACATACCCAGCCACAAAATACTTTCCCAAATAAATAAGTAATAGGTATCAATCCGATGAAAAGTACGGCAGCTTGCCAATTGACAGAAACTCCGATGGCTAATAAATAAGAATTTTGAAAACTAGAAATAACGCCAGGTCCACCTCTATAAAAGCCTAGAATAACCAAGCCTAGCATAAGAAATAAACCACGTAACTTGCGTGTGCCTTTAAACCGAACAAGCACTCCTGCGAGTATGGTGTATAGCAAGATTGCTATTGACCAATACAAGCGATTGTAACTAATTGGCTCGTCCTTCGTTGTGCTATCGCTAAATTCATCGAACGATTCTTCTGACGAAAATTCATCATCGCTACTAAATTCATCATCGTTGCTAAACTCTCCATCGCTAAATTCGTTATCACCAAACTCATCCATTTCGGAGTTTTGCTCGGATTCTGTCGTATCAATATTTTCGATGTTTTCAAATTCATCAAATTCTGTGCTGTCAGAGGTTTGTGCTTGTATTCCTGTTGCGAATAGAAATACAATAATTATATTTGTTAAAAAAAATGTTCTCATTTCTTTAGTTTTTAAATTACAAATGATTTTCACAATTGATAGAAAATCAGTTATTTAATAGGAACTGCTTCTAATTTTAATGATCCAAATCCACCATCTTTATCACACGTTCTGATCGCATTAAAAACGAGTTTGCCATTTTTATTACTTTTTATCTGAATTTTTAGTTTGCGCTCATGAACCATTGTTGATGTTTGTACCCAGTCTGTTGCCCCCAAAACTTTTAATCCATTCATCTTAAATTTTGTTTTCTTTAAGCCTATTGGACAAACTCGATGCGTCAGAGTTACAATTACTTTTACTACAATAATGTCTCCTGCTTTATATTTATCTTTCTTTCCTTTGACAATTTCAAAATCGATTTCACAAGCTTTTGCTTCTTGTGCCGTAAATCCAACAAATAAAAATCCAAGTAAAAGGACTAAACCTATTTTTGTTGCTATTATTTTTTTCATAATTTATAATTTATATATTAATATTTTATTTGCGTTCTTAAGTATTTTTTATGCAAAACTGCGTAGCAATATCAAAAAGGTAGCAGACCTTGCTTATTTTAATTTCACCCATTTGATGGTTTTCCAAAATAAATATTTAGATCCTACTACTTCAACCTCTTTTCCTTTGATACTCACTATTTTTAAGTTAAAGATCATTCCTTTTTCAGCACCGTACATGCTGCCATTTATCCATTCTTTATCCTCTTTATCAAATTCAAGATTTCTAATAATTACTTTCTCCAACAAGAAGTCGTTATGTTTTGCCGAATTTGGATTTTTAAAATCCTTCGTTTGACCATTTTCATACCCATTTAAGGCTATTATTTTTCCGTAATATTTCCCTTTATATTTGAATATTCTTACATCCAATTTGTTAGGTAAATGATATTCTCCAATGACATCATCGGCTTGCTGGGCTATTAGAGGCAATATTGATAAAAAAAGGAAGAAAACTATTAATTTAATTTTTATCATCGTTTTGTTGTTTGTTTTTCGTGTGAAAAAGATTAAAAAGCATGTTAGTTAATATTCACTACAAAGTAAAACCTTTTTTTTGATATAACCAAATGTTTTTCAATCAAATTTGATTTTAATCAATTGTTAATTCTACTTTATCAAATTAATATTAGTTGATTATTAGCGTATTATCTCTTTTTTGACACTGATATTAGACAAAAGATTTTAGTAGAAAGTAGAAAGAAAATTAGTAGATTTCAGCCTGAAAAGTATTGCTTTTAATGAAAATTCTTTCTACTTTTGACTCATAAAACAAGCAAATGATTTGATTAACAGCAAGTTCTATCTTAATAAAATAACGATCTTCGCCCTATTTATAGTTACTTACGGAATTTTAAGAATTGTATGAGCAACATCAAAAAAGTTGAAGACCTTAAAACTATCGAGTAGATTTCGTCTGTTTTAACGATTTATTACACGGATTGATATAATTGTATTTAGACGTAACTTACTGATTTATATTAACAATCTGTTAAGATATGTTTAAAAATAAATATCAAAATAGGCGAAGTCTGTAAAGATTCATATTTTTTTTTAATTTCTTATTTTGTATCTTTGCTGTTAATCTTTTTGTTCAAAATCAAATTCTAATAATGTAAATTTAAAGGAATTAAGTTTCAAACCTTGTCTGTTTTGATATTTAATTTTTGGACAGTTTTTAATAAATCAGCAATGATTTAAACAGACGAAGCATGAATTTCCAAAATAGCTTGTTAATTTGCCAAATAATGATAAAATTAAAATACATTCTTTTTTTCGCATTTTTGCTTTTTTCATTGCAAACTTGGTCGCAGCCCAAGAAATCAACGAACAATTACGTGTTGGTTGTTCAATGTGGAACAGCCAATTCGGTAGAGGAACTTTTTATGAGTTACAGCGAGCAAATGTATCGGAAAAAGATTAATGAAGCATTGGCGAAAGGTGCAAATATTCTGCAACAAGGCGGTAGTAGTGTCGAAGCCGTGGAGCAAGTATTGATGATTCTGGAAAATTCTCCAATGTTTAATGCAGGTAAAGGTTCTGCTTTCAATTATTATGGTGTCAATGAAATGGAAGCCTGTTTGATGAATGGACGCAATCAGCAAGTAGGCGCAGTCAGTGGTGTTACGAATATTCGAAACCCGATTCGTGCTGCTAGGCTCGTACTCGAAAAAAGCAATTATACACTACTACATGGCGAAGGTGCATCGGCATTTTCGGAGCGTTATGGCTCTAAATTAATCAATAAGAGTTATTTCTTTGCAGGTGAGCGTTGGGATGATTTACTTCGCTACAAAAAAGCAATTAAAAAGAAACAAAAAATAAGCATTCGTGGTGATGCTATCGGCTGTGTGGCTTTGGATAAAAAAGGCAATTTGGCAGCAGGCACATCGTCAGGAGGACTCACCAACCGCAGCTACCACAGCGTAGGTGCGACATCCATTGCAGGAGCAGCAACTTATGCCAACAACATGACTTGCGCCGTGTCGTGTACAGGCAATGAAAGCTTCATGAGTCGCTACACAGTGGCGGCCGATTTGTCGGCATTGATCGAGTACAAAAACTTTTCGCTCACCAAGGCTGCCGATTATTTGATAAAGATAAAGTTGAAACAAGCTGGCGTACAAGGCGGATTAATCGCTTTAAACAGAACAGGCGAGATTGCTATTGTTCACAACACGCCTATTATGATGTACGCATTTTTAAAAGCAGATGGACAAAAAGAAATCGTAATTACGAAGAAAACAATAAAATAATCAACCACAGTTTAAAAGATACTATTATGATACAAAAATACCAAGCCGATGTAAGTATTATTGGAGGAGGAATCGCTGGAATTGTAGCTGCTATTGAATTACTGGATGCTAACAAAACGGTAGTAATCTTTGAAAGAGACGACGAACGAAACTTTGGCGGTTTAGCCAAAGAATCTTTTGGTGGGATGTTTTTTGTTAATTCTAAACAACAGAAACTAATGGGTGTAAAAGACAGTGCCGAACTTGCATTGCAGGACTGGCACTCTTTTGCTGAGTTTGATGACGACAACGTGTGGGGCAAAAAATGGGCAGAAAAATTCATTCGCTCCACCGATGAAATATACCAATGGTTGACTAAACGCTCGGTGCAGTATTTTCCTGTCATCCACTGGGTAGAGCGAGGTTTATTTAAGCCAGGGAACTCTGTACCACGCTTTCACATGGTTTGGGGCACTGGCTATGGACTAATACAGGCGATGATAAAAACACTCGAAAAACATCCAAATTGCAAGAACCTTCAATTATTTTTCAATCATAAAGTAGAAGATTTAATTAAAAAAGAAGGGAAAATAATAGGAATTAAGGGGATCAATGAAATCGATAAAAGCCCGTTTGAAAGCCAATCGGCGGCAACGATGATTGCTACTGGCGGTATCAATGGAAATATGGAGAAAGTGCGTAAGCATTGGCACAAGGACTGGGGAACTCCGCCCGAACGCATTCTTAACGGAAGCCACCATTTTTCGGATGGATTGATTCACGATGTGGCTGAAAAACATGGTGCAAAAATCTCGAATATGCAAAATATGTGGAATTATGCAGCAGGAATCCCTCATTTCAAGCCTCGCCGTGCCAATCATGGGCTTAGTCTTGTTCCGCCCAAATCTGCATTGTGGCTCAATTACAAAGGGGAGCGCATGGGGCCCGTGCCGCTCATTACGTCTTTTGATACACGTTATTTGGTAACTCGCATTTGTCAAGAAGAGAAAAAATATTCGTGGCAGGTGCTCAACAAAAAAATTGCGCTTAAAGAACTGGCTGTTTCTGGTTCGGAATTTAACGATGGCATCAAAAACAAAAAGATCGTTTCGTTCTTGTCCACTTTATTGTTAGGGAATAAAAGCTTTTATAAGGAACTGGTCGAAAACTCGCCCGACTTTATTGTGGCGTATTCGGTAGAAGAATTGGCTGAAAAGATGAATGCTCTTACTGGAACGGACGACGTAGACGTGGAACTTCTCCGCAAATCAATTGGCAACTATGACGACAACATTAGCCGAGGAAAAAAATTCCATAACGACGAACAACTCCGCCGCATTGCCCATGCACGGCAGTATAGCGGCGACAAAGTACGTACTTCTAAGTTTGCCAAAATAAACGATAAAAACGCTATGCCGCTGGTTGCTATTCGTGAATTTATTTTATCACGAAAAAGCCTTGGTGGCATCCAAACCGATCTCAACAGCCACGTGCTGACTCCCAAAGATAAAGCCGATTATCAATCACAAATACCAGGATTGTATGCCATTGGCGAAGCATCGGGATTTGGTGGCGGTGGCTCGCATGGTATTCGTGCACTCGAAGGTACATTTTTAGGTACATGCGTGCTTACTGCCAGAACGGCGGCTCTTGATTTTATTCAAAACAAATAAAAATGAAATTTTTAAGCTCTAAGCTCCCTTTTAGCCTTCTGTTTGCATTAATTTACACCGTAGTAGGCACATTGATAGGCTATTACGTTGCTACCGATGCTATTGGTGATGGTTATGATTATTTTCCTATTTCGGCAGGATTAGCTGCTTTTGTATCCGCATGGTTATTGGGTTACATCATGATTGGGCGTACAAATAACCATAGCACCAAACAAGCCATCAAAACAGGAATTTTTACAGGAATTTTAGCACATCCAGTGAGTTGGTACTTTCAAATACTAGGAGCAAACATCTGTTACTGGACTACGGGGCAATGCCTGTCGTCGCTCGGTGAAGAACCTGCCAACTTGCTCGAAGCCATTGTTATCAGTCTGGGGCTTTCGCTCTGGAGCTTGTTCTTTATGGGATGGGCTACCGTGATTGCTGCCGTATTGATTACCGTAAATATTAACAAATTATAAGCACTTCGTGTTATTTGATGTTGCTCACGCATTTGTACAAAACGATTGTAATCAATAAGAAGTTTGGGCAGAATTAATCGGATATTTGCTTACAACACTTCGTTAAATTTATAATTGACAATGAATAATTGATAATTATTTTACGGATAAACAGTAGCTTGCGAGTGCTAATATCCAAATAAATATTTATCCCTTATCAATATGGCTATTAGGTGATTACAGAGAAACTTAACGAACTATTGGCTTCTGAACGCAAATTAAACAACAAAGCACGTTCGCCTAACTATTATAGCTTATTTAATTTATGTTCCTAAGTGAATTTTATATATACTGAATTGCTGTTATAATTGTGATTTAGAAAATGAATTATTTTTTGTTTATTTTTATTCATAAAATTCTTGCATAGCCTGTGTTATGGAATAATTTTATGAGTGAAAACAAACAGAAAAGAAATATTTTAAATTCATAATGTAGGATAGCATTTCAGTATAAATACGTAAGTAATATCAAACAAGCAGAAGACCTTAAACAATAATATGATAAAGAAATATAGACAAATAATAGAGCAGACATGGGACAAGCGTAGTCTGCTTGCTGATGCCGAGGTGCAGGAAAGCATTAGAGCCATTATCAAATTGCTAGACGCTGGTAAGTTGCGTGTGGCAGAGCCTAATGGTGAGCAATGGGTGGTGAACGAATGGGTGAAAAAAGCTGTAATTCTTTATTTCCCAATACAAAAAATGGAAGTGATGGAAGCTGGTATTCTTGAATTTCACGACAAAATGAAACTCAAATCGAACTATGCCAAGCTTGGGGTGCGAGTAGTACCGCATGCGGTGGCTCGTTATGGTGCTTACTTATCGGCAGGTGTGATTATGATGCCATCCTACGTCAATATTGGCGCATACGTCGACAGCGGAACGATGGTGGATACGTGGGCAACGGTAGGATCGTGTGCGCAGATCGGCAAAAATGTGCATCTCAGCGGTGGCGTGGGTATTGGGGGCGTGCTAGAGCCGATACAGGCTGCTCCTGTTATTATTGAGGACGATTGTTTTATTGGTTCGAGATGCATTGTGGTGGAAGGCGTGCATGTGGAACAAGAAGCGGTGCTTGGCGCAAATGTTGTGCTTACTGGATCGACCAAAATTATTGACGTTACGGGCGATAAGCCAATCGAATATACAGGACGGATTCCTGCCCGATCGGTAGTGATACCAGGCACTCGCACCAAGAAATTCCCAGCTGGAGAGTATCAAGTACCCACGGCACTTATTATTGGACAGCGCAAAGCATCGACCAACCTGAAAACCTCGCTAAACGATGCCTTGCGTGAATATAATGTATCGGTATGAGAATTGGATTCGATGCCAAACGTGCATTTTTCAATCGTAGCGGTCTAGGTAATTACAGCCGAAGCACCATCGAGCAGTTGAGCAAGAACTATCCCGACAACGAGTACTTTTTGTATTCGCCAAAGAGGGATAATCCATTGAATTTCAACTTAAAACCAAACATGAAACATGCTGTGCCTGAGAGTGGCATAGCGAAGGCATTGCCATCTGTTTGGCGTAGTATGCGTCTGGGACAGCGGCTAAAGCAAGACCGTTTGGATATTTATCATGGACTGAGTAACGAATTGCCAGTAGATATAAAAAAGTCTAAAGTTCGCTCGATAGCGACGATACACGATTTGATCTTCATGCGCTATCCTTCGCTGTATAAAAAGACCGATCGGTGGATTTATCAACAAAAGTTTCGACGCTCGGCACAGGATGCCGATTTGGTGATAGCGATCAGCGAACAGACCAAACGAGATATTGTGGATTATTTACAGATTGATTCACAAAAAATAGAGGTGGTATACCAAGGCTGCGATGCTTCTTTTTATGAGAAACAAAGTAGCACGCAGCATGAAACCATCCGGCAGAAATACCAATTGCCCAAGCAGTTTCTGTTGTATGTGGGCACACTGGAGGAACGAAAAAATGCTCTTCAGATAGTCAAAGCTTTGCACGAGCAGCAGATAGACATGCCGCTCGTGCTCGTGGGGCGAGAAACGGAATACACCAAACTGATAAAGAATTACTTGCATGATAAGCAGATGGAGGCACAAGTGTTGTTTTTTCATGGCTTGCCTTTTGCCGATTTGCCGTCGTTTTATCAAATGGCTTCGATATTTATTTATCCTTCTATATTTGAGGGCTTTGGCATCCCGATACTGGAAGCACTAAACTCACAAACGCCCGTGATTACTTCTACAGGAAGTTGCTTTGCCGAGACAGGCGGCGCACACACGCTGTACGTATCGCCACAGAGTAGCGAGGAGCTAGGGAATACTATTAGGCAAGTGCTAGGCGATAGCCTGCTTGCCGACACGATGCGACAACATGGATTGGCTTATGCTCAAGGCTTTCGAGACGAAGCGGTTGCCAAAAACTTGTTTGATGTATACACGAAACTGATGAGATAAGGATGGTTTTAGTGTGGGATTAGTTAAAAGTAGAAAGTAGAAAGGGAAAAAGTCGAAAGTAAAAAGAGTTTTTGTTAAAAGTAATTCTTTTCAGGTTGAAATCTGCTAATTTTCTTTCTACTTTTTACTAAAATCTGTTGTCTAATATCCGTATCCAAAAAGTATAATTATGCAAACCGAAATAAACAAAGCACTAGACGTATTACATGCAGGTGGTGTAATTCTTTATCCGACCGATACCATTTGGGGCATTGGCTGCGATGCCACCAACGCCGAAGCGGTGCGCCGTGTGTACGAGATCAAGCAACGAGCCGATTCCAAAAGTCTGCTTGTGCTACTGCATCATGATAGCCGCTTGCAGGGCTACGTGCAAGAAGTTCCCGATATGGCCTGGGAGCTGATCGACCTTGCCACCAGCCCATTGACGATCATTTATCCACATGCCAAAAATCTTGCCCAAAACTTGATAGCCGCAGACGGTAGCATCGGTATACGCATTACTAACGAAGCTTTTTCTAAGAAATTGATCGAACGCTTTCGGAAACCGATAGTCTCTACTTCTGCTAATATTGCTGGACAAACAAGCCCCGCTTTTTTCGATCAAATCAACAAAAGTATTCGCTCACAAGTTGATTATGTGGTCAATTGGCGACAGGATGAACGCACGAAAAACAAAGCATCGCAAATTATTCAATTCTTTGAGGATGGTAGCTTTTCCATTCTCCGACAATAAGATCTTTGGGCTTATAGCAAAATTTCAAAATGTTTAATTTCAGACTTCGTCTGTAGAAGATGACTTTTTTTATTCACTGATTGGTAATTATACTAAACTGCTATTAAAATGGTGATTTAGAAAATGAATTATTTTTGTTCTTTTTGTTTTCAAAAAAATCTTGCATAGCCGTAGCTACAGAATGTTTTTTTAAAAGCTAACAGGACTAAAAGAGACTTTTTATATTCAGTATTTTAATAGCGGTTTAGTAAGCACCTATAAAAAATTAATTGTATATTTACTTTTCGATAAGTCATTGATTGTGATAGTTTCGTACAAGTGTGTAAGTAAT
>JAOZTL010000086.1:0-7949 GCA_029942205.1 Bacteroidales bacterium
GTTTTTTACTGCTATTTTTGCACATTTTTTTGTTTTTTGTCATGTACTAAAAAGAATAATACCAATTTAATATCAAAATACCCGAAAGAAATTCAAAATATTTTTTTATTTTACAATCTTCAAATTTTCAGCATAGCCGTAGCTACGGTTAAAATTTTAGTGCAGTAAAACGGAAAAAGATAATGGATTTATCGGGTGTTTTGGTGTTGAATTGGTATAAAACAAATAAAAAAGGTGTAGTAAAAACTACACACTAAAAGTGTGCTTGTTAATTGAAAACTACTGCAATCGAGGTTTTTAAAGTCCGCATGATTTTCTTTCCATTTTAAAAAATCTGCATTTGTAAATTATTCGGTAAAAATTATTTAGGGTTCAGTTTTTTGAATTTTCTTGTCTTTTGATAGTTCTAATTGCTCCAAAGCATTGTGTGGAAAACCAAGATATACTACATTATAATTTATATTTTCATAAAACTTTTTGCTTACTTGATCCTCTTTTATGTATAATGTGAATAAATAAACGAACCGTTCATAAGCTCGCCAAAAAATATCTTCTTTATGCAAGATTATAGATTGCAATAACTTTGTACAAGTGCAAGCTATGCTAAAAAGGAAGAAGACCTTAGTCGGATGCCCTATTCTTTTCAGGTTTGATTGGTATTTTGTTTTCCTGATTTTATTTCTTGAACCACTTTCGATTTTAATGATTCTGAATAATAAGTCTGTTTTTTTGATCTCATCTTATTATAGTTTATAATTATATTACATTTTATTGTAAACCTATTTCAGGACAAGACACCTAGAAGAAAATTTTTTTGTACGTGCGAGTGTCGATGTTTATTGGGAATGCTTTGATGACAATATCTAACGAATCGAACAAAGTCGTGAGTTGTTTTGTTTGTTCATTTGATTTTTCATCTGCAACGAGCAACAAAAAATCAATATTCTTAAATTTATCGAGAAGAAAATTTGTTTCGTTTTTATTTGCAACTAATTGAAGTTCTGTATCCGAATCGTATTCGCAAGAGTAACAAGCAAAGAAGAGAGTTTCGTTTTTCTTTAGATATTCAAAGTCGGCTATTTGAGAAAATTGAAGGGACAGTTTTTCGTTCACAATCCAGCTAAAGCGATAGTGGCTTTGGTGCGAAGCTATCCCGATAATGTTATATGCGTTTTTTGATAAGTTTTGTATTTGCTTTTTCAAAACAATTCTTTTACAAAAGTCATGGCATTTTTTGCCGCTTCCTGTTCTGCTTCTTTCTTAGAATTTCCTTTTCCTGTTCCGTATTGTTCGCCATGAATAATGGCTTTGGCAATAAAATACTTTTTGCTACCGTCGTATTTTGTGATAAATTCTACCTTATTCTTATATTTCTGCCCCCATTCTATTAGTTGGCTTTTATAATTTGTATCGATACCACTAATTTTGTCTAGGTCAATAAACGGTGCAAGTACTTGGCTTCTTATGAATGAAAAAGTTTTCTTGTATCCTTTGTCGAGGTATATTGCTCCCACTAAGGCTTCAAATGCATCTTCGTGTACGTGTTTTTGGTTGGAATTGTATTTTAGTTTACTGCGTATTTTTTCTGTCAAACCAATCAGTTCTGCTAGTTCTGCTAGTTTTTCACCATTTACTATTTTAGATCGCATACGAGTAAGAAAGCCCTCGTATGCATCCGTATATTTATGGTATAAAATATCGCTAATAATCGCATCTAATATTGCATCTCCTAAATATTCCAGACGCTCATTATTAATTGTCTTTCCTTGATGAGTAAAAGACGCTGATTTATGCGTAAATGCTATTTTATAATAGACTAATTTGCTAGGATAAAAGCCTGTTATTTTTTTAATTTCTTTAAACTCTTGTTTTTTCTTACGATTGAAACGAATAAAAAAGCCTAGCATGAATATTGTTCTAAATTTTTTTGAATATAACAGAAGCATTATGACCTCCAAAACCAAAAGTATTGCTTAATGATGCTTTTACTTCTCTGTATTGAGCTTTGCCAAAAGTCATATTTAATTCACTGTCAATTTTAGGATCTAAATTAAATTGATTAATTGTAGGCGGAATGGCATCATATTTTATAGACAAAATAGCTACAGTAGCTTCTATTGCTCCCGCTGCTCCGAGTAAATGCCCGGTCATTGATTTCGTCGAACTGATGTTTAATTTATACGCATGCTCGCCAAAGACTGCTTTCACTGCAATCGGTTCGGCAATGTCTCCCAAACCTGTGGATGTTCCATGTACATTGATATAATCAATATCTTCTGGTTTCATGTTGGCATCTTCCAAGGCATTTTCCATCACACGTATTGCTCCTTTTCCTTCGGGATGCGGTGCTGTAAGGTGATAAGCATCGGCAGACATTCCTCCGCCAGCTAATTCTGCATAAATTGTTGCACCTCTGTTGATTGCATGTTCGTATTCTTCGAGTATAATCGCAGCACCACCTTCAGCCATAACAAAGCCATCACGATCAACATCAAATGGGCGTGAGGCAGTCTTGGGGTCATCGTTGCGTGTAGATATTGCTTTCATCGAGTTAAAACCTCCTACGCCTGCTTCTGCTACTGATGCTTCTGAGCCGCCTGTTACAAAAACATTGGCTTTGCCTAAACGAATATAATTGAAAGCATCGATAATCGCATTGGTCGATGATGCACATGCAGACACCGTTGTAAAATTAGGTCCTCTTAAATTATATTTCATAGAAATATGCCCTGCTGCAATATCTGAAATCATTTTTGGAATAAAAAAAGGACTGAAACGTGGGATTAAATTATTATTAACATAGCCTTTAGCTTCTTGCATAAATGTATGAATCCCTCCAATACCTGAACCCCAGATAACTCCTATTTTATCTAAATCTTCCTTCTCTAAGTCTAAATTGCTATCTTCAAGTGCCTGTTTTGATGCAATTAATGCAAATTGAGCATACAAATCTAAGCGTTTAGCTTCTTTTTTTGTGAAATGTTCTTCGGGTTTGTAGTTTTTTACTTCGCAAGCAAATTGTGTCTTAAAATGGCTTGCATCAAAGCGTGTGATTGAGCCTGCACCACTCACTCCTTTTAGTAAGTTATTCCATGTTTCTTCTACATTATTACCTAAAGGAGTAATAGCTCCTAAACCGGTAACAACTACTCGTTTTAATTCCATATGTTGAATGTTTTTGCGATTAGTTGATATTTTGAAGTTTTATTTGTTTCAGTTCTTGAAATTTAAGGTCTTCTGATTTATTGTAATGAAAAACAATAACTCACATGAGACATGTTTGAAAAAAAATGTCTCATTCGATCAATAACAATTCACCTTCGCTTGTTTGCTAATTGTGCAAAAATAAGAATCAGACTTCGTCTGTTTTATTATTATTTCTCGTCTAAACAGCTATAGGTTTAACGATTTATTACACTGTTTGATATAATTGTATGTATTTAAGCGTAACTTGCTGATTTACATTGACAATTTAGCAAAAAATAAATATCAAAACAGACGAAGTCTGAGAATTGAAAAAAAGGTAGAATATTACAGTTCTGTTTCAGACTAAAATATTCTACCTTCAAGTATATGTACGAAATTAATTTTTTACATTCTCTTCGATATACTTTATAGCGTCTCCCACAGTAACAATGTTTTCTGATTGTTCGTCAGGAATTCCTATATTAAATTCTTTTTCAAATTCCATGATTAATTCGACTGTGTCTAGTGAGTCTGCACCTAAATCATTTGTAAAGCTAGCTTCTGAGGTTACCTCATTTTCGTCTACTCCCAATTTTTCTACTATGATAGCCTTAACTCTAGATCCAATTTCTGACATAATTTAAAAATATTTAGTTAATAAAAAATTTTAAAATAAATTAAGAATTTTATAAGTTGCAAAGAAATAGATTTACTCTATATAAAAAAAATAAAAAGCACTTTTATTACTATGCACAACTAATTTTCACTATTCAATAGTAGTAATTTATTTTCAAATTAACGTTATTTTAACATAGTTTAACATTATTAGACTAGTTTAATGTTTTAAAAATCAAGTAAATGAAAAAAATAGCTGTTTTTGTATCTGGTTCTGGATCGAATGCCGAAAATATTGCAAATTATTTTCAGCAAAAAGAGGTGGAGCTTGCCTTAATTGTTAGCAATAATCCTAAAGCTTATGCGTTAGAGAGGGCTAAGAAATTGTCAATCAAATCAATAACGATTGATCGAGCCGAATTTTATGAAACGAATAAAATAGTGGAAATTTTACAAAAACATGAGATAGATCTGCTTATTTTGGCCGGATTCTTATGGTTAGTTCCTCCACGATTGATTTCGGCTTTTCCGAACAAAATTATAAATATTCATCCTGCGCTGTTACCGCAATATGGAGGAAAAGGAATGTATGGAATGCATGTGCATCGAGCAGTTGTTAAGAATAAAGAAACGGAGACGGGAATTACCATTCATTGGGTGAATGAAAAATATGATGATGGAGCGATTCTTTTTCAAGCAAAATGCTCTTTGACTGGTACTGACACGCCTGAGGATATTGCGCATAAAATTCATAAACTGGAATTCGAGCATTATCCTAAAATTATTGAGACCATTTTGTTTTCAAATTAATTGGAGAATTAAACTTCAAGTTTAAGAGCTTGTTTTGCCGCCATACTTGCATGGAGTAGCGTGGTGTCAAATAATGGAGTCAAGCAATCTGTTTGTTGAATCAGTAGGGGGATTTCGGTGCATCCAAGAATGATCCCTTCTGCTTCTTCGTCATGCAGTTGTTGAATGATTTTCAGGAATGTTCTTTTTGATTCGGATCTTATTTGTCCATGAATCAATTCGTTATAAATAATGCGGTGCACTGTCTCTTGATCTTGTGCATTAGGAACGATTACGCTAATGTCATAATTCTGCATCAATCGTTGCTTATAGAAATCTTGCTGCATCGTAAATTTAGTCCCTAATAAGGCTGTTTTTTTAAGTTTTTGTTGTTGTATTGCTAAGCCTGCGGCATCGGCAATATGCAAAATAGGAATATGAATATGTTTCTCAATATCGGGCACCATGAGGTGCATCGTGTTAGTACAAATGACGAGCATGTCGGCACCGCCTTGTTCTAGCAGCTTGGAGTAATGAATCATTTGCTGCGTCAATTCGCCCCATTTGTTTTGGTGCTGCAATTGAGCTATTTCATCAAAATCGACAGAGTAGAGCAAGATTTTGGCAGAATGATGTCCACCTAGCTCTTGTTTTATTTGTTGATTAATGATCCGATAATATTCAGCAGACGATTCCCAACTCATGCCTCCAAGTAATCCAATTGTTTTCATCGGTTTCTTCTTTTTTATGGTTTATTTGTACCGAATAGTTCAATCTTTTGTGTTATCGTCATTTGTTATTGGTTCAAAATCATCATCGAGACTATCGTTAGAAAGATCAATGGCGATACCCGTTGTTGCCGTTACGATTTCTTCTTGTTCTATCTCGTTCTTTTCTACCTTCTGCACCTGTTCTTTTTCTGTACTTTCTGTCGAAAATGAATTCACGACAGCCTCTAGTTGCGAAGATTGTGCCGACAGTTCTTCGGCAGATACCGACATCTCTTCGGCCGAGGTCGAGTATTCATTTGATATTTTCATTAATTGATCTAATGAAAAATTAATTGCTTCACCGTCGCTAATTTGCTCTTTGTTAGCTAAAGCTATTTCTGTAACTAAGCTAGAACTAGCAGTAACGTCAGGAATCACTTTTATTAATTGTTTGTTTGCTACTTGCGACATCGATTTGTTTGTTTTCGATAGCTTTTGTATTTCTTGAGAAGCAAGTTGGCTTCTTTCTGCCAATTTTCGTATTTCTTGTGCTACCACAGCAAACCCACGTCCATATTCACCAGCCCGAGCGGCTTCTATGGCAGCATTAATCGCTAGAATATCTGTTTTTGATGCAATATCGGTGATTACCGTTGTCTTTTTGGTGATGTCTTGGCTCGAGTTCATGGCAGTAGAAAATATTTGCTGGCTTCTAGTCAGATTATTTGACGACTTAGTTGATATTTTGCTAATATGTTCTGCTTGTTCTGCATTGGATTGCAATGCTGTTACCATTTTTTTCATCGAGGTTGTAATTTCTTGTGTTGTAGCAGTTTGTTCGTTTGCGCCTTGTGCCATTTCGGTAGCGGTGGCCGAAAGTTGTGTACTAGCACTTGATATGAAAACGACAACTTCTTTTATCTGCAAAATAATTTGTTTGAACAAAGACATCGTTCCGTTGATAGAATCATAAAGTTTACCAATTTCGTCTGTTCGGTTGTGCTCTAAAACGACATCTACTTCTTTATTTGCAACTCGTTCCATTGCATCTATTGCCACGGATATTGGAGTAAATATTTTTCGGGTAAGATAAAAATAAATAAAAGTAATAACAACGATAGCAGTTATTATTCCAAATAGTATATCATTATGAAGCATTGTTTTTACTTGTTTGTACACTTCATTGTTTTCGATAGCGAAAAAAATGTAGGAATCTGTTTTTTGATTGTGTTTGAAAAAAAATTCTTTATCGATACCATCTTCGGAATAGTCGAAAAAACCATGTTCTTTTTGTGAGGATTTTTTAAAAAAAGAGGTGTTGGCTATATTTTGACCTTCACGTTCTTTCGGTAGCAAAATTGTTCCATCTGCATCTACCAATGAAAATTCGCCTGTTTTGTATGAATTGTTGAATAACTTTTCAAGTATATCAAATTTTTGCTCTTTGACTCCAACGTACAAAATCCCTTTTATTTCACCATTAATATAAATTGGTTCATAAGCAGTCAAATACCAAGCATTCACCACATAGGCTCTTCCCTCAAACATTTCTCCTTTCTCGATGGTTTGAATTACTGGTGAATCATTAGGAATGTAAGTATTTATTGCACGTTCATTGTCATTATTCATTACATTAGTTGATATTCGTAAATAGCCATCGTCTATTTTCTGAAAAATGGTTACTGTTTCTACCGATAATTTTTTGATGGTATCTACTAATTGAAAATTATTATGGACAATTTGATCGTTTATTGTCCATAAAGGAACACTGACAAGGTGCTCTTCTTTTGTTATTTGATTAATTACATTTATTTCTAACAGCTCTGAAGTATTCTCTTGCAATTGCCCTGCATGATGAAATATGTTGTGAGCCAAGTGCATGGCGGTACTTACTGTTTTTTGTCGATCGTTTACGTGTAAGTCTATAACATAAGATAGATTATTTATTTTTTCTTCTTGAGTGAGATTAATGGTATTTACAGTGTCTGTTTTTAGACGACTGTATTGTATTGTTTTAAATAACATAAAAAATAATAAGCTAAATGTACTGATAATTAATACACTTTTGTAACGAAGAGGAATTTGTTTGAAAAATTGGTTCATTTGTTTTTTTTTATTAATGAAAGCGAATCTGTTATGTGAAAAAAAACAATTTAAGTATTTATGCAGAAAAATACTTGATTTACATTCAATAAATTATTTATAAATAAGTGGGTAGACAAAATTAAGCTCATAATTATTTCTTAAGTTATTGATTATGAGAGCTATTTCATAAGTGTATAAGCAATATTAAATTAAGTCGAATACCTTAGAACCCATAAATTGGCACATAAAAAAAACAGGTCAAAAAGCCTTGTTGCAATAATAGCAATTTTCATGCAAACTTAATAATTTTATCCAGATCTTTTCTTAGGGAAATTGTTTTGTGTAATACTAAAGTCACTATTTCATTGAAAAAGAACAGTCGGTTAAGCAAGCAACCACTTCTTTGCTGCTTCCATCGTCTCGAAACCACGTAGCTCGCCTTTTTTTATGAGCAAGCTGTATGCACGTAGTAGGATTCGTTTCGATACACTATTCACCCCAACAACAGCTCGCTTCACGGCTGTTTGCGGAAGAATTTTTGCAAGTTCTTTTACCGCTTTCATG
>JAOZTL010000086.1:7959-9573 GCA_029942205.1 Bacteroidales bacterium
AGTCATTTCTGCCAATTGGTAGTATGCTGCATTGTGCGCTATCACAGCGTCTTTCATTTGGTTCAATACGTCCAACATTTTCTCATCGGTATTACAACCTCTGTAGTCAGCAAAAATAATCATTTTGCCATTTTCGATATATTTTGTTACTCCTGCCATGTTCTAATTGTTTTATGCACAGCAAAAAAGTGCTGTTTTATTCTTGGTTCATTGTCGTTGTGATTTGAATTTCATTCAATAAATTCGTATATTTTGCTTTAGCTTTATCAAAAGCTAACTGGTTTTCAGCTTTGATAGGGTCTACTGGTGGAGCTTCGATTTTGGTCGGATCGATGTTTTGTCCATTTAGCCACACTCTAAAATCCAGATGCGCACCTGTTGATAATCCTGTACTTCCTACGTAGCCAATTATTTGACCTTGCGTTACTCTTGCTCCTGGCTTTATTCCTGCTCCGTATTTCGATAAGTGCATGTAGCCAGTGGTGTAAGTTCCATTGTGTTTTATTTTGACATAATGCCCTGCGCCTCCGCTATAATTTGCTTTCAATACCACGCCATCACCAATACTATGCACAGGCGTACCCATAGGGGCTGCATAATCAACGCCTAAGTGTGGACGACGATATTTCAATACTGGATGCATGCGACTATGCGAAAAACCTGAGCTAATTCGTGAGTATTGCAATGGAGCTTTCAGAAATGCTTTGCGCAAGCTTTCGCCTGTGATGTCAAAATAAGCTTCGACGCTGTCTTGTGTGAATGGTATCGCATAAATAGGTGCGCCATTATGCTCGAAATAAGCAGCATGCACTTTTCCGAAACCGATGGATTGACCGTCTACAAATTGTTCTTCATAAATGATTTTGAACTGGTCGTTTTTTTGTAAACCAAAGAAATCGATCGTCCAAGCATAAATTTCGGATAGTTCGTTGGCAAGTAACGGGTTGTTGCCTTCATTGGCTAATGCAACCCAAAGCGACGACTGGATAGAGCCTGCGGCAGTATTGATTTGTATGTTTATTTCTTTTTTACCTAAAAAAACATTCAAGCTATCCGTGAAATCAAAAACAACATAATCGACAGCGGTTTTTTCATACACCACATAATTCACCGTACTATCTGCATCTCTAAATACGGCAAAGGTATTGCCTCGTTTTATCTTTCGGACATCGAATATGCCATCCGTTTTTTGCAAAATGGCATGTACTTGTTTTCTATCGATACCATAATCGGAGAATAAAGTAGATAAAAATAAGTTTGGAGTGATTTCTCCTTTATCAACCAAAAACGAATCGATAGCTAAGCCGTATGCTCGTTCGATTTCTACTGTAGGTTCGATAATGATTTGGATAGTTTGTGGTGCTTCTTTTTCCACAAAAAAGTCTAAACTAGGAATAAGTACGATGCTTAATAAAAGCGAAAGGAATAAATCTTTTTTCATGCGTTTGATTGTTCTAAAGTTATAGGTCTTCGACCTTTTTGATGTTGCTTACGCACTTGTGCAAAATGATTGCAATTAATAAAAGTGAAAAAGCAAAAAAACTTAATTATTATTAGGCCTTCGACCTTTTTGATGTTGCTTACGCACTTGTGCAAAATGATTGCAATTAATAA
>JAOZTL010000087.1 GCA_029942205.1 Bacteroidales bacterium
ATCACTTCGTCTAAATGATCCAAAGCAATGAGTAAGCCTTCTAAAATATGCGCTTTTTTCTCTGCTTCACTCAATTCATATTTTGTGCGACGGAAAACTATTTCGTGCCTATGCTCGATAAAATGGAATAATATTTCTTTTAAATTAAGTAATTTTGGTCTGCCATGTACCAGTGCAATATTGTTTACGCTGAAAGAAGTTTGTAATGCTGTCTGTTTAAATAATTGATTAATAACAACATTTGCAATTGCATCTTTTTTCAGGTCAAAAATAATTCGCATTCCGTTTCTGTCCGATTCATCATTGACATAAACGATGCCTTCTATTTTCTTTTCATTGACCAGTTCACCAGCTTTTTGTATCAATTCAGCCTTATTAACCATGTAAGGTATTTCAGACACTACAATGCGCTCTCTGCCATTAGATGTAATCTCAATATTATGTTTTGCACGCATTACTACACGTCCTTTTCCTGTCAAGTATGCATTTTTGACACCTTCGTAGCCATAAATAATGCCACCAGTGGGAAAATCAGGAGCTTTGACAATGTCTATTAATTTTTCTATTTCAAGTTCAGAATTTTCGATAAGAGCTATCGTTGCTTGAACAACGTCGGTTAAGTTATGTGGGGGCATATTTGTTGCCATCCCAACAGCAATTCCCGAAGCTCCATTAATAAGTAGATTTGGAATTTGTGTAGGTAATACGGTTGGTTCTTTGAGTGTATCATCAAAATTGAGTTGAAAATCGACGGTTTCTTTTTCGAGATCTGCCAAGGTTTCTTCTGCAATTTTCGATAGCCGAGCTTCTGTATAACGCATGGCAGCAGGGCTATCGCCGTCTACCGAGCCAAAGTTTCCTTGACCATCCACTAGTGGATATCGAAGCGACCATTCTTGAGCCATCCGAACCATTGCATAATAAACAGAACTATCACCATGAGGGTGATACTTACCGAGCACCTCTCCCACTATTCTTGCTGATTTTTTGTAGGGTTTGGAGGCGGTAATGCCTAATTCGCGCATGCCAAACAAAACACGGCGGTGTACTGGTTTCAATCCATCTCTAACATCGGGGAGCGCACGTGAAACGATCACCGACATCGAATAATCAATATAAGAAGAACGCATTTCTTCCTCAATATCTACTGCTTTAATTATTTCGTTATCAGCCATATAAATTTTTATTTCTTTTTTCGCTATTCACTTTTTTTGAATTGCTAAAAGTACTTATTTCTTTTCTTAAAAGGGTATTCTTTTGTGTGTTTTTTTATTTTTTTTCTCTAAGGTTTAAAACATAGTAATAAATAAATAGATGAACAAAATTAGTCTCTCATTAATAATTCTGTATTTCCTTGAATAATATAAATTTACAGAATTGCATAAGCAACATCAATAGATCAAAGACCTTTTTTGAACAAGAATTTTGCTTTATGTTGTTTTTTCAAATTGTTGTAAGTATCTTTGTTTTTTGAGCTGTTTTGATGATTTTTACATTATTACTATCGTCAAGAGTATTAAATCTGTTTTATAAACAATAGAATCAATAGTTTATGTTTTTGCAAATACCTAATGGATGGCTTAACCATTTACGTAAAGAAATTCAAGAAGACTATTTTTTGGATTTAGATAAATTTGTTGAGTACGAATATCAAACACAAACAATATTTCCTCCTTACGAGCAAATATTTAATGCATTTGAATATTGCTCGTATGATGAAGTTCGAGTGGTAATAATAGGTCAAGACCCTTATCATGGTGAGAATCAAGCAAATGGGCTTGCATTTTCGATAAACGAACAAGTGCGAATACCGCCATCGTTGCGTAATATTTATAAAGAAATAGCGGCAGATTTAGAGCATGACATTCCGCAAACAGGAAATTTAGAACACTGGGCACGTCAAGGCATATTATTAATTAATGCCACTTTGACAGTGCGTGCACACAAAGCTGCTTCGCACAAAAATAAAGGCTGGGAAAAATTCACTACTGCATTAATAAAAAAAATCGCCGAGGAAAAAGAAAATGTAGTATTTCTACTTTGGGGCGCACACGCGCAAAAGAAAGGCAAAGAGATCAATAAAAATAAACATTGCATATTGGAGAGTGTTCACCCCTCTCCTCTTTCTGCTTTTCGTGGCTTTTTCGGAAGCAAGCATTTTAGCAAAACGAATGACTATTTGCGCAGTAAAAATCTGCCAGAAATAAAATGGTAAGAAATTTGACAGATTAAAAGGAATATCGTAAATTCAGACTTTGTCTGTTTTATTATTTTTGCTCATTTATATAGCTATGTTTTAATGATTTATTACACTGCTTGAGATAATTCTACGTATTTAGGCGTAACTTACTGATTTACATTGGCAGTTTGTCTAAAAATAAATATCAAAACAGACGAAGTCTGAAATTAGAAATCTATAAAAATATAAATATCGACAAAATTATGATGAATGCTAATTTTTCTGAACGAATAAATAACATACTCAATTTCAGCCACGAGGAAGCTGCAAGACTTGGCAATGACTACATTGGCAATGAGCATCTTTTTTTGGGAATGCTTCGCGAAGGACAAAGTCCTGTATTAAGCATATTGAGCGATAAAGGACTTAACTTAAATGCGTTACGTAAAACGATAGAATTTAAAATAAAATCAGATTATATAGAGTCTGAGGACGATGAGTTGAGCGAATTGCCATTAAATAAATCTACTGAACGCACATTACGCTTGGTTTATTTAGAAGCCAAAGCTATGCAAAAAGCCATTGCCGACACCGAACATTTATTGCTTGCCATTCTGAAAGAAGAAAATATGGTTAGTGATATTTTGAAAGAATTAGATTTTGATTATGCATTATTAAAAGCAGAATTAAATAAAAGTCCGATTGCAAAATCTGAAAATTCGGAAGAAGATAATGACGAAGAAGGAGAAGATTTTGACCAAAAATCGAAAAAAGCACAAACCGATTCACATTCCAATTCATCAACACCAGTACTTGATAATTTCGGAGTCGATTTGACACGTGCCGCCGAAGAAGGTACGCTAGACCCTATTGTTGGGCGTGATATTGAAATTGAACGAATGGTTCAGATTTTGAGTCGTCGCAAAAAAAACAACCCGATTCTTATCGGAGAGCCAGGCGTAGGTAAATCAGCCATAGCCGAAGGATTAGCGATTAGGATTATTCAAAAAAAAGTATCTCGTGTGTTGTTTGACAAGCGAATAGTTACGCTAGACTTGGCTTCAGTAGTGGCAGGAACAAAATATAGAGGACAATTTGAGGAGCGAATGAAATCGATTTTGAACGAATTGTCGGAAACAAATGATGTCATTTTATTTATCGACGAAATTCATACGATCGTAGGCGCAGGCGGCGCAAGTGGCTCGTTGGATGCATCTAATATGCTTAAACCTGCCTTGGCACGAGGTGAAATACAATGTATTGGAGCTACTACTTTGGATGAATTTAGACAACATATCGAAAAAGATGGCGCACTCGAACGTCGTTTTCAGAAAATATTGATAGAACCTACGAGTATCGAAGAAACCGTAGAGATATTGAATAATATAAAAGACAAATACGAAGATCATCATAACGTAAATTACACCGAAAAAGCACTAGTCGCTTGTGTTAAATTAACTAATCGCTACATTAGCGATCGTCATTTGCCAGATAAAGCAATTGATGCTTTGGATGAATCAGGTTCTCGTGTACATATTTCAAAAATAAAAGTACCCGAACGCATTGATGCTTTGGAGAAAGAAATAGAAACGGTGAAAGCCGAAAAAATTGATGCAGTAAAGAATCAGCAATTTGAGAAAGCAGCTAACTTTCGAGACAAAGAGCATCTTTTGTCTAAAGAATTGGACGAAGAGAAAAAGAACTGGGAAGCAAATTTGTCCGAAAATCGAGAAATTGTTGATTTTGAGAATGTAGAAGAAGTAGTAGCAATGATGACAGGAGTTCCTGTACAGCGTATTGCGCAATCGGAAGGCTCTCGTTTACTAAAAATGAAAGATGAATTGCAAGATAAACTAATTGGTCAAGACGAAGCGATTGGGAAAATTGTAAAAGCAATTCAGCGAAATAGAGCAGGCTTGAAAGATCCGAATAAGCCAATTGGTTCATTTATATTTTTAGGACCAACAGGAGTCGGTAAAACGCAATTAGCCAAGATATTAGCCGAATATTTATTCGATAGCAAAGAGGCACTTATTCGTATCGATATGAGCGAATACATGGAAAAATTTGCAGTATCTCGCCTTGTAGGAGCACCTCCAGGATACATCGGTTACGAAGAAGGAGGACAATTGACAGAGAAAGTACGCCGTAAACCATATTCTGTTGTTTTGTTGGATGAAGTGGAAAAAGCACATCCGGATGTTTTTAATTTATTATTGCATGCACTCGACGAAGGGCACATGACGGATAGTTTGGGACGTAAAGTTGATTTTAAAAACACGATTCTTATAATGACTTCTAATATTGGCAGTCGTCAAATACAGGATTTTGGACAAGGCGTTGGTTTTTCATCAGGAAGTGAATCCACTGATCGGAACAAAGGAATAATACAAAAAGCTTTGAAAAAAGCATTTGCTCCTGAATTTCTGAATCGAATAGATGATGTTATTTTATTTAATTCATTATCACGTGAAAATATTCATACAATTATTGACATTGAGTTGAAAGAATTATATGAAAGAGTGAATGAACTCGGATTTAAGATAGAAATAACGGATATCGCCAAAGATTTTATCGCCGAAAAAGGTTTTGATGTTAAATTTGGTGCACGACCATTGAAGCGTGCTATTCAAAAATACTTAGAAGATGAAATGGCAGAGGTAATTATTCAAGCAGAAATAGAAGAAGGTGATCTTATTTTTATTGATTGGGATGATAACGACAAAAAAATAACGATACAGCTAAATAAACAAACCAATGTAATAGAAAAGGAATGATATGTCTAAAAGAGTTTTTTTATTTTATGAAAATGACCAACCAATAGTTTCGTTTGATGCATCAGAATTATATGCAGAAAAATATATTGAAACATTGTATGAGTTTAGAGATTTTGTATTAGATAATGAAGAGATCAAAAATTTATGTTCTCTTACAAATATGACTGACGCTAAGGTGTTTGGAGAAAATTTGAATGAAACAAAGAAAGTCGCCAAGCAAGTACGTCCGTTCTTGACACGGCGGGCAGTGTATGGATTGAGTACCGCAAAGCTTATTTTGGCTAAAGCTGTAAACATGTTTGCAGGCGGAACTCCGACAAAATATTTTCAGACACGAGAAGAAGCGATTGCTTATTTGCTGCAAAATGAATAAACTTTGGCTTAATCAATATTTTTAGTTGTTCAAAAAAAGCGAAATTTATATAGATTTCGCTTTTTTAAGTATTGTACATAGAAAGAATATTTTCAATTTATTTGTAAATATACAAGTACGTGAGTAATATTAAAATGCATAAATTTTAGAATTTTGGCAGTTTTTTTGTGATAGAAGAGAAAAAAAAGAGAGTTGAAAATAAAAAATAAAAAAAAAACAGAATATTTCTTTAAAAATAGTGTGAGATTAAAAAAATTATATTACTTTTAAAAATCAAAATAAATAACTAACATTTCTTTATTCAAGAATGGCTTTAGATGCTTTATTCATAAAATCGGTATTAACACTTTACGATGAATTACTCTTAAATGGTGTTTCTCTTGTTTATATTGGAGAATTTAATCATGGAGTGATAAAAATGTTTACTTCGATGTCGGAAGATACGATGAGCAGAAATAGTGAAAACCGAACAATTCGCCGCAGAGTATACCATTCTATGGTTGAAATCCTGCAAAATATGGAAAAACATTCAGAAATGCTTTCTTCTAGTAAAGATAAAGGATTATTTATGTTAGGAAAAAAAGATGATGTATACTACATCATTACAGCAAACAGAATATTGAAAGATCAAGTTGCGTCCTTATCGTACATGATTGATAATGTAAACTCTGCAACAAGAGAAGAACTGAAAAATATGTATAAAATACAGCTCAAAAATGGAGGCTTATCTTCTAAGGGCGGTGCGGGTTTAGGATTAATTGATATTGCCCGAAAAACGAGACGCAAACTAGAGTATTTATTCTTACCAATTGATGAAAAAAGCAACCATTTTGTTTTGAAAGTTGAAATTGACACCAAACAATTTGTTAAAGCTGAAATAGGCTAAATTACTTAATTTCTTCTGAGTATTATTTCCTGAAAAATAAGAAAATTGACAAAACGACAAATTTTGTAATTATATTCAGTCCTATTTGATGTTGCTTACGTACTTGTGCAAATCTATTTCAATCAATAATTAAAGTGAAAAGCAGATTATCGAAGATCTAGTTTTATATAATAATAATACGCTTGATTTGATTTTCTTCGTTTCTCTCCTTCTAATTGAATCAATTGATCATCATCACAAATAATTAACATTTCTTTTTCGTTAATAAAAGTCATTCCTTCAGCTTTATGCTTAAATTGTAGCACTTTTTTATCTTTATTGTAGAGCAATTGAGGCTTCTTCTTCAATTTTGGTTCTATTTTTAATTTCCATAAATATGCACCAATTTCTTCATTTTCAGACTCATAAGAAGTTAAAATATATAAACTTTTATTTTTAGAATTATATTCTAAACTAGAAATACCTAGTGTTTCGTTTATTTTCGTATTTTTTGTATCAAATTCATAAAATAAAGAAAAATCGTTACTTATAATAATCTGTCCATTTTTATCAAAAGAATAATTTGTTTCCAAAATTTTGAGTGAATATTGAAAATCAGCATAGCTCGCTCCTGCTTCTCGTATACCGAAAAGGATTTTATTGCCAGGAAGAACGGCAAGTCCTTCTATTTTAAAATATTTTACTTGAAGTTTCTGTAAGAAAGTAGAACGAAGACTCACCGAACTTGTCGCTTTTGTATTTGCCTCAAAAAGGACTAGTTGTGGAGCTGGATTTGATTTCGTCCAGAAAAAAAGCGTATTATATTTGTCTTTTTTATCTGATTTTTCAGTTATTCTATCAAAACCTGTAATCAAAAAAATTTCATTTCCTGATGGGTTTACCGCAAAATCCTCATACTTTACAGCAGTTTTGAATATATTATTTTTAACTTCTTTCGATGATTTAGTGTTATATTTTTCATCAAACTCGACCTCAAAGACTGGCGAATAATCAAGAGTTTGCTTGTCATTAGCAAATAAGAATTGATTATCAAAAAATGCGACTGCCGACGTTTCGCTATAAGCAGTAGAAGCATCCACATTTTTAGTATTTTCAGGAAATACTGCTTGAATATATCCTTGATTTTCAATCTGTCCAGTGATTTTTTTGGAAGAGCTACAAGAGCTAAAAAGTAATAATAAAGAGAAGAAAAATAAACTTATTCTGGTCATAATATAAATTAATAAAATTATTTTTTTAATTCTGTTACGTTTTCAGTACATTGAAAGTTTGAATCAATGGCAACAAAATGTTGTATTTCGTTATTTCTATCCACGATTGGAATTAAATGTCGTTTGTAACGGATAATTTCTCCGTATTTATCGGAGCAACTGCCTTGAAAAACAATGGGGCGTTTTTCTAAAATGCTTGATGCATATAAATCTTTAATTTCTTTTTCCTTGGTGTAGAAAATACTTGACCGACTTTTATCTTTCATAATTTCGGGTAACGAAAATCCAAAAAAATCGGAATATGCATTGTTTATCCATTCAATTTCACCATTTGGAGTAGCGATAGAAATAGCATTTTCGCTATTGTGTAATATTACGGATAATTTTTGTAATTCCTCTTTTTTATTAATGATCTGCTCTTGTTGGTGAATGACAACTTTAGACAGATTTTTAATTTTCTTGCGAAAGGTAATAAATACAAAAATGAATAATATACTTGTTATAAAAAAAGCAATTGCAAAAATGTTTCGGAATAAGCGTTCTTTTTTGAGCTGAACGTCATTGTAATAGTCTTTTTGTAGCTGCTCAACGTTTGAATACAAATTGTCTAATGAGTTTTCATTCGTTCCATTTTGTTGCGAATATGTATTATTTGTATAAACGAATATGAATAATATTAACGTTGCACAAAACAAAAATGCGTATCGTATTTTCTGAAAAAATATCATATAACAAAATTAATACTTTTTATAAGAAAAAAAAGGAAAAGACCATAAAAAACAGTCTTTTCCTTTATACGAAAGATTTTTTTTTAGATAGGAGCTTTCTGTCAGCTCGAATGCTTAATCTTACTGAATTGTCGTGATTTATATAATTGCGTAAGCAACAACAAAAGGTCGAAAACCTTATTCAAATTCTGTCATTGTTTTTTTGATGATTGCTACCGATTCCATAATTTGTTCCTCAGTAATAACCAATGGCGGAGCAAAACGGATAATATGGTCATGCGTTGGTTTTGCCAATAATCCATTGTCTCGTAATGCAAGACAAACGTCCCAGGCAAATTTCCCATTTCTAGGTTTAATAATTATAGCATTCAATAAACCTTTGCCACGTACAAGTTCGATCATGTCCGAATTTATTTTTTTGAGTTCGGCACGGAATATTTTTCCCAGTTTTTCAGCATTTTCTGCTAAATTTTCGTCTTTTACCACCTCAAGAGCGGCAATAGCTGTTTTGGCTGCAATAGGGTTTCCGCCATAAGTCGATCCATGCTCTCCTGGTTTGATAGTCAGCATTATATCGTCATTTGCTAGTACGGCAGAAACGGGAAATGCGCCTCCCGAAATTGCTTTTCCAAGAATCAAAATGTCTGGTTTTACATTTTCGTGATCGCAAGCCAATAATTTTCCTGTACGAGCAATTCCTGTTTGTACTTCATCAGCTATAAAAAGTACATTATTTGCTTTACATAAATCGTATGCTTTCTTCAAATAACCATCTTCAGGAACGTATACGCCTGCTTCGCCTTGTATTGGTTCTACCAAAAAGCCTGCAATATTTGGATTGTTAAGTTCTTTTTCCAGAGCCTTCAAATTGTTATAAGGAACGGTAATAAAACCAGGAGTGTAAGGACCAAAACCTTTGTATGCATCAGGATCTGTAGACATCGAGATGATGGTAATGGTGCGTCCATGAAAATTATTTTCGCAAACGATAATTTTCGCTTCATTTTCTGGAATACCTTTTTTTTCGTATCCCCATTTGCGACAAAGTTTGATGGCTGTTTCGTCTGCTTCAGCACCCGAATTCATAGGTAAAAGCTTATCAAAACCAAAATATTTTGTTGCATATTCTTCAAATTCGCCTAGAACATTGTTGTAGAAAGCTCTGGATGTGAGCGTTAATTTTAGGGCTTGTTCTGTCATTGCCTTTACTATTTTTGGGTGACAATGTCCTTGATTTACAGCAGAATAAGCAGAAAGAAAGTCGAAATATTTTTTCCCATCGACATCCCAAACGTACACGCCTTCGCCTTTTTCTAATACCACAGGAAGTGGGTGATAATTATGTGCGCCATATTTATCTTCTCTGTTGATGTAA
>JAOZTL010000088.1 GCA_029942205.1 Bacteroidales bacterium
TTTCTATTTTTAGTGGTGATAAAAAGAAAAATAAAGAAGTTATCTAGTTTTTTGATGTTATTATACAAGATTTTCACGCTTTTGGATGTTCTTACGCAAGATCTTCGATCTTTTTGATGTTACTTACGCAAGATGAAGGTATAAAAAAAACGTATAGATAATTATCTATACGTTTTTTTTTATGTTGTTATATTATTATAAGCAAGTAAAATACTAAATTCAATATTTAAAGGCGAGTACTCCTTGTATGTATTCCACATGCTTGCGTCGTTCTACTTGATCGAACAAAGAAGGGTAATCGGTATCAAATCGTTTCAGTATGGTAGAAACGACTAATTCACGCATAAACTGCGATTTATTTTTCACTTTATACTTTTTACAATAAGCATCCAATGCTTCTTGTTCTAATGCATTAAAGAGAAAACCTTGCTTATGCTTACGTTTAAAGTTGTCTGCTAATCTTTTGGCCATAATTAAAATCGAACATTAAATCACAATACAAAAGTAACTATTTTTTTTTATATATACCAGTCTGTTCAAAAATTATGTAAAAATATTTCCTTCGCAACAGTTAAGGTCTTCACCTTTTTTATACTGCTTTCGCAAAATGTATGTACATTTGCCAGCGGACTGAGTGATGCATTTCTTTTGATTATATTTAAGTAGAATCACTGATTTACAGGTGCGTAAGTAACATTAAATAGGTCAAAGACCTTAAAACACAAACACTTTGAAGAAAATTAGCTTCCTTTTATTCCTTTTTTATTCTTTTACGGCATTGGGTCAAGAGAATTATCCTCAATCGTTTTATCAATCGACAACAATAAACGCCCAAGATAGTGCCTCCTTGTTTTTAAACATCAAGAATAGTAATTTTTTTAGAAACGATGAGTTGTTTAATATAATTGTCGAAGGATACACACTCACAGGCTATTTTATAAACCCAACACTCAGCTACATACCTCATTCTAAAATAAAAATAGACGCTGGCGTTCATCTACTTAAATATTCGGGAGTGGATAGTTACACCAAAAATTTCCCGATCTTTCGTGTTCAATATCAAGCTACCAATAAACTAAAGGTCGTGTTAGGTTCACTTTATGGCACAACGAATCACAATTTGATAGAGCCCATTTTTCATTATGAAAAATATTATACCGAAAATAACGAAAACGGCGTTCAGTTCTTACTCAAAAACAAACGCTTACAATCGGATATTTGGATTAATTGGCAGAATTTTATATTTCATGGCGACACCGAACAGGAAGAACTCACAGGCGGAATGTCTAACTATTTGCGATTAAATAAAAAAGATTCACGCCACAAACTAGGGCTACCACTCCAGCTCATCGTGGTACACCGAGGCGGACAAATAAACGAAACGCCTGCTTACATGGTTACACGACTAAACCTTGCCGCAGGAGTAAGTTATGAGTTTCAAATTAGGCGTAAATTGGTGCAATCCATCGGGACCTCGCACTATTACCTCTCGTTTACCGACATGTCGCCCACCAAAACGCTTCCTTATATTATGGGTTACGGTTATTATTCGCAATATTTTGTACGAAACAAGAATTTACAATTAGAATTAAGCTATTGGTATGGCGATTATTACAGCTCCGAGCGAGGTGCTCCTATTTATCGGACAGTTTCTACCAGATACAGTAATCTAGGAGTTGGACAAAGAGCACTGGGAATCACCAAATTAAGTTATGAAAAGAACGTATTCAACCAAATTTACTTTGGCACACGCCTCGAAACGTATTGGGATTTTTTCGATTATCAATTAGATTATTGCTATGGGGTTTATTTAAAATACAATGGACATTTTTTATTAAAGAAATTCTAAAATCTTCGATTTTTTTTTTGATGCTAGTCTCATGCGTAACCATCATCAAAAAAAAGTCGAAAACCTGAAATAAGTAAGCAACATCAATCAAGTCGAAGACCTAAAAAAAATAAATTATGCTAAAAAAAATCACAAATAATAGTCAATCCTTATTCATTATTACTTTATTGCTGCTACTCGGCTCGTGCACAAAAGAAAACGTAACAGTACCAGCCACTAGCGACAGCGTAGGTGGTCGCATTCTTCGTTATACGATAATGGTGGTAATGGGCGAAAATTCGAGTCTGAAATCCAGCACCGCCAACGATAGCGTGTACGTAAGCCTGGTGGTAAACGACAGCATATTTGTCAAAACAGCCAACGACAATGGCATGGTATATTTCAATAATATTGCAGCAGGCAACACCGCCGTAACCATACGAAAAGAAAACTACACGACAGCCAATTATATTGTCGATTTAAGTATTGACGATTCCATTTCGGTCGATTCCAAATACCTCCGTAATGCCTCCAGTATGGTGGCTCTGTTCCCAACAAGTGGCAGCCAAATGGGTACAATTACTGGGCGTGCATTGGCCGATCTCGATTTGACACAAGCAGGCTTAGAAACGTCCTTGTCTACCCTTATCGTGAGCAGTGTGGTTAGTTCTGCTCAATTTCCCGATTACATCAACCACGAAGGTAGCGGAAAAATCATTCAAATCAGTTACCAAAACATTCTAAATTCTGTCAAAACAGAAACTAATGGCGACTATTTGATAAGCGTACCAGCATCAGCCAAAGGACTTGATATTGTGATACGAGCAAATGATTTTTCGTTTGAACAACAAATCGCTGCTGGTGTTACCCAACGCAAAGTATACACTCTGCAAGCAGATACGATACAAATAGTTAGTGGTGCTACACGCATACACGACCTTATTTATCAATAGGTAGGTAGGTTTTCGACTTTATTGATGTTGCTCACGCATTCATAGGTCTTCGACCTTATTACACAGTATGGAGAAAAATAAAAAATAAAACACCATCTCTCACAAGACAAACAACTGATTAACAGCATTATTTAGACAACAAAAACAAATAATCAGTTGAAAATAGAAATTTAATTACAAATAAATATTGTGGATTAGCCAAAAATGAGTACTTTTGCGCTCTGCAAATGGTATAAAAATTTGCATAAATAATTATTAATTAAAACTTTACAGGCAAAGTGGATACATTAAGTTACAAAACTGTATCAGCAAATAAAGCCACAGTAAACAAGGAGTGGGTCATTATAGATGCCCAAGGAGAAACTTTAGGACGATTGGCATCAGTCGTAGCTAAATTTATTCGTGGGAAATATAAGACAAATTACACCCCTCACGTTGATTGTGGAGATAACGTTATCGTTATCAATGCTGACAAAGTCCATTTAAGTGGACAAAAGATGCAACAAAAAGAGTATTATCGTCACTCAGGCTATCCTGGTGGACAGAAATTTACCAGCGTTGCAAGAACATTGAATAAGAAACCAGAGTTTGTTGTTCAACATGCGGTAAAAGGAATGTTACCTAAAAACAAATTGGGAAATGCGTTGTTCAAGAATCTTTACGTTTATGTAGGAACAGAACACAAGCATGAAGCACAAAAACCCAGAGAAGTTAAATTAAATTCGATCAAATAGTATTATGGAATTAATCAACGCAATCGGAAGAAGAAAAGCGGCTATTGCTCGTATTTATTTGAAAGAAGGAAATGGAGCAATCATTATAAACGGACGTGATTTGGCTACTTATTTTCCTCAAAAACAATTACAATACGTAGTAAAACAACCATTATCGGAACTAGATGTTGTCGAGAAATATGACATCAAAGTGAACTTAAACGGAGGTGGTTTTAAAGGTCAAGCAGAAGCATTACGCTTAGCCATTGCTCGTGCGATGGTAAAAATCGACGAAGAGAACAAACCTAAGCTAAAAGCCAAAGGTTTCATGACAAGAGATCCTCGCGAAGTAGAGCGTAAAAAACCAGGACAGCCAAAAGCTCGTAAGAAATTTCAATTTAGTAAACGTTAAAATTTATTTTCACCTTATCGCTAGATTGCTAACTTTCGTTTAGTATCTAAATCACTGAGACCGTTATCCTTACGCTACTCAGCAGGTTGTCGATCAGAAGAATGTAAACGATAAAAAAAGAAACAAATGCCAAGAACTAATTTCAAAGAATTGTTGGATGCAGGTGCGCATTTCGGTCATTTAAAAAGAAAATGGAATCCGGAAATGGCTCCTTATATCTTTATGGAACGTAATGGTATCCATATAATTGACTTAAATAAAACCGTAGTCAAAATAGATGAAGCTGCATCAGCACTAAAACAAATAGCAAAATCAGGAAAAAAAATCCTTTTTGTTGCTACAAAAAAACAAGCTAAAAGTAGCATAGTCGAAAAAATAGGACCTCTAGGGATGCCGTATATCGCAGAAAGATGGTCGGGAGGAATGCTGACTAATTTTCCTACGGTACGTAAAGCTGTAAAGAAAATGACTACCATCGACAAAATGAATACCGATGGAACATTTGGTAATTTATCTAAACGAGAAAGATTACAAATCACCAGACAACGTGCAAAATTGGACAAAGTACTAGGAAGTATTGCGGACATGACACGCTTGCCTGCTGCATTATTTATAGTAGACGTAAATAAAGAGAAAATTGCTGTTCGTGAAGCTCAACGTTTACATATTCCTATTTTTGGAATAGTAGACACCAACTCAAGCCCAAATATTGATTTCCCTATTCCTGCAAATGATGATGCAACAAAGTCTATCGACTTAATCATGACGCACATTTCAGATGCAATAAAAGAAGGATTATCAGAACGTAAAGCTGAAAAAGAAACTAGCGACAACAACAAAGCAGAAGCAACTGCTGCTAAACAAGGAGCTCGTAAGCCTCGCAGAACAAGAGCACGCAAAGAAGAGCCTAAAGCAGAAACAAAAGCTGAGACAAAAACAAATAACGATAAAGAAAATCTTTAAAATATAAAACAATGGCGATCAAAGCTGCAGACGTAGCCAAATTGCGCAAAATGACAGGCGCAGGCATGATGGATTGCAAAAAAGCATTAGCTGAAACTAATGGCGATTTTGATGAAGCAATCGATCTTCTTAGAAAAAAAGGACAAAAAATAGCAAATAAACGTGCTGACCGTGAAGCAACCGAAGGTGCTGTTTTAGCCAAAGCTTCTAGCGACAATAAATATGCTGCAATTTTAGTACTAAATTGTGAAACAGATTTTGTTGCTAAAAATGAAGATTTTGTTGGTTTTGCACAAAAAATATTAGACTTAGCTGTAGAAAATAAAGCAGAGTCTATGGATGCTGTTAATGGCTTAATGATAGACAATAAACCTGTTTCGGAAGTAATTACGAATCAAGTTGGTGTAGTTGGTGAAAAATTAGATTTCTCTTATTTTGAAACACTTACTAGCGAAGATGTAGCAACTTACATTCATCCAGGAAACAAACTAGCAAGTATCGCTGGCTTTAATAAAGCTGTAAATAGTGATATTAAGAAAGACATTGTCATGCAAATTGCTGCAATGGCTCCTGTTTCTATCGACACAAGCGACGTACCACAATCGGTAATCGACAAGGAAATAGAAATCGGAACAGAGCAAGCGATTCAAGAAGGTAAACCTGCTGATTTGGCTGAAAAAATTGCGAAAGGTAAATTGAACAAGTTCTTCAAAGAAAGTACTTTATTAAATCAACAATTCGTAAAAGACAGCAAAACGACAATAGGCGATCACTTGAAAAAGGCAGATAAAAATCTTTCGGTTACTGTTTTCAAACGTTTCACACTAAATGCATAAGCAGTTCATGCTATTTCATAGTTTTTCAAGCACTTTTGTTCAATATTAATTTTATCATAGGAGCTTAGGAAACAAAACTAAAATAACAAACGGCGATCAATAAATTTGATCGCCGTTTTTTTTATTACTGATAAGCACTTGTGCTATTTAATGTTGCTTACGCATTTGTATAAATATGTTCCAATCAATAACTTACGAATTGTTTTAAAATAAAAAAGCATTATTTAATTACATATATAACTACCTATCAAATACTTATGAGGTATGATGAAATAAATTGACAGTTTTAAACAAAGTTATTTTGTTTTTTAACAAGTTGAAAAAGCTGAGAATAGCGAGCTATTTAAAAAATTTTCAAAGAAATTAAAGAGCAAAAGAACAAGTTGAAAGCGTCAAGTTATTTCGGAACGATCCCTTAACAGTAAGCCACTATCAAAATAATTTTGTCATCATTAACAAAAATAGTATTTTCGCAACAATAAATTAAATATCCATACAAAAAAACAGAAATCTCATTTTCTTTTAATTAACTGAACATAAGCACATCAAACAAAATTAATCATTCTATACAATTAGAATGATTAAAATTCAACAACTTACACGATTTAAACACATGAAAAAATATCAACTTTATAATAATATATTCGGATGGTTCGTCTTCTTGATCGCAATCACTACGTATATTTTAACCATCGAACCAACAACAAGTTTTTGGGACTGTGGCGAATTTATTACCAGTTCCTACAAACTAGAAGTAGGACATCCGCCAGGCGCACCTGTGTTTATGCTTTTGGGGAATTTATTTTCCAACTTTGCTTCAGACCCTAGTCAAGTGGCTTACATGATTAACGTCATGTCGGCATTGATGAGTGCTTTCACCATTTTGTTTTTATTCTGGACAATTACGCACATTGCACGCCGTATTATCCACAAAAAAGACGAAACACTTAGCCTCGAACAAACGATTGCTATTCTTGGCTCAGGCATGGTAGGTGCTTTGGCTTATACGTTCTCAGACACCTTTTGGTTTTCGGCAACAGAAGCGGAAGTGTATGCTTCCTCCTCGTTTTTCACAGCCATTGTGTTTTGGGCTATCTTGAAATGGGAAGACGTAGCTGATGAACCATACGCCAATCGTTGGATTATTTTTATTGCTTATTTAATGGGCTTATCCATTGGGGTTCACTTGCTCAATCTACTTGCTGTCCCTGCAATCGTATTGGTATATTATTTCCGAAGATATACCATAAGCCGCAATGGTATACTTGCAGCATTAGCCATTGGCGTTGTTTCGCTAGCAATAATTATGTACGGCATCATACAAGGCTTGATTATGGTTGCCGCCAAGTTTGAGTTGATATTCACCAATTCGTTTGGCTTACCATTCAATACAGGAACAATTTTCTATCTTATTCTTATTTCAAGCTTAATCGTTGGAGGAATTTATTATGCCTACGAAAAACGAAAAATATTACTACACACAATTCTTTCAGGCATTGCGGTCATTCTAATTGGCTATTCTTCTTTTGCATTAATCATGGTTCGCTCGATGGCAAACCCTCCAATGGATCAAAATGATCCTGAAAATATTTTTGATTTATTATCGTATCTCAATAGAGAGCAGTATGGCGATCGCCCACTCGTTACGGGAGAATATTTCAATTCGGATGTTGTTGCATACGACAATGGTAAGTTGATATACACCAAAAAGAACGATCGGTATGAAGTTGCCGATGAACGCATAAAATACATTTTTGATCCAACTCAAACAACCGTATTCCCTCGAATGTACAGCTCTCAGCAAAATCACCCCGATGGATACAAAAAGTGGGCAAACCTTAGTAATGTAGAAAAAACACCTAGTTTTGCTCAAAATCTAGCTTATTTTTTCAAGTATCAAGTGAATTTCATGTACCTTCGATACTTTATGTGGAACTTTGCTGGTCGCCAAAACGATATTCAAGGACACGGAAATATCTTACACGGAAACTGGATTAGCGGTATTTCATTCATCGATGAGTGGCGACTTGGTCCTCAGGAAAATCTTCCCGATCATTTAGCTAATAACAAAGGACGAAATAAATACTATTTCTTACCTCTTTTGCTCGGTTTATTAGGCATATTATTCATGTCGAGATACAACAGCAATAGCCAGCAATTCTTGGCTATCGTATCCTTATTTTTTATTTTCACAGGACTAGCCATTGTTGTTTACTTAAACCAGCCACCGTTTCAGCCCCGTGAACGAGACTACGCCTACGCTGGCTCATTCTATGTTTTCACCATGTTTATTGGTTTAGGAGTACTGCAATTATACGAATGGATGAAAAAAATTGCACCAAGCTCTGTAAGTGCAATTGTTGCCACCTTGGTTAGTTTAGTATTTGTACCAAGCCTTTTGGCTAATCAAAACTGGGACGACCACGATCGCTCGGGACGCTATACAGCTCGTGATATTGCACATAATTACCTAAACTCTTGCGCTCCCAATGCCATTTTATTCACCAATGGCGACAACGACACCTTCCCGCTTTGGTACGCTCAGGAAGTAGAAGGCATTCGGACGGATATAAAAATCATCAATCTAAGCTATTTCAACACGGATTGGTATGTTAATCAAACCCGACGATACACCTACGATGCATTGCCTGTAGTCTATAAGTATACTCCAGAACAGTACATGACAGGGCAACGAGAAATAATTAAAATTGAAAAAAAACTCGACAAGTACGTTCCATTACGCCAAGTGTTAAATCACATAGGAAGTAACGATTCCAGAACAATCGATCCTCGCTCAGGTTATCATATTATGCCTACGGCTAAATTACTATTAGCAGTAGACTCAGCCAAAGTAATCGCCAACGGAATAGTAAAACCAAAAGATGCATCTAAAATAGAAAAAAATATTCGTTGGGAAATAAACAAAAAGCATATTCGTAAAAACGAGTTAATGTTTCTTGACTTGCTAGATGCAAATGATTGGAATCGTCCAATTTATTTTGCAACCACCGTAGGGCAGGACAATTACATGAGTTTAGAAAATTATTTTCAACTAGAAGGCATGGCATACAAACTTGTTCCGATTTACACCAAAAGTGATTACGGTGCTACTGGACACATCGATAGCGATATTTTATACGACCGATTGATGAACACTTTTCAATGGGGCGGTATAGAAAACGAAATCTATTTGGATGAAAATAATACACGCATGCTTACCAACACAAAGAACACTTTCACTCGTTTGGCAGAAACGCTGAACAAAGAAGGAAGACACGATAAAGCAATCGAGGTGTTGGATAAAATTGTGAATCTACTTCCAAATGAGAAGATAACGTATGGCTATTTTGATTTATTGATTGCGCAAGAATATTACACAGCAGGCGCATTTGAGAAAGGGAATAGTATTTTAAAAATCTTATCGCAAGTGATGATCGACGATTTGGATTATTATTTAACTCTGCCTACCGAATACAAATCATCGATTGCGGAAGGCGACAAGCGTGCGATAGCTATTTCGCAGCAAATACTAGGATTATTGAATTCCTACAAACAAACAGAAATGTTGGAAGAGATTCAGAAGGATTTTGATCAAGCTTTTGCTAAATACGAATAAGGTCTTAAGTCTTTGACCTTTTGATGTTGCTTACGCACGAGTGGAAATACTTTCTTTATCAATGATTTATCAAGAGATAATTAATAACTTAACCCGACTTGCGCATTTTTCCCCGAAAAAAAGGAAAAAACAACTAATTT
>JAOZTL010000089.1 GCA_029942205.1 Bacteroidales bacterium
GAGAAAAGAAGGAATATTAATAGAAATAGCTTCGTATGCTTCATATTTTGGGATTATAAGATCTTCGACCTATTTAATTATACTAAATTGTTGTTATAATTGTGAGAGCAATTTAATATAAATCTTAGAGTAAGTTTTTCAAAAATATCTACTTTAGTTCTTGCAAATATTGTACAAAATTGGGTTTATCAACGTTCAATTTTGTTAAAATAAATTAAACAGTAAGATTTTTCGCATTAAACAGGGGGTGCTCTAAGTATAATTAAGTTTTAGCAAAAATCTTATCACTTTAACAAGAAACAGGTTTAACATCTAAAACTATAACAAAGGTGAATCGTTTTAGAGATGACAAAAGTAGTGTTTTTTTTGGAAAGAATATTATTTTATTAAATAAAAAAAAGCAGATGAATATTCTAAACTAGTTACATGTATTTCATAAAGTATTTTTATATTTCAATTCCAATTATTAGAATATCGTCTATTTGCATAATGTCTTTTTTCCAAGAATAAAATGTATTTTCTAGAGTGATACGTTGTTGTATCATGTCTTTATTTTGTATATTCAAAAGTAATTTTTTAAATCGAGTAGCTAAAAATTTTCTCCCATTTTTACCTCCAAATTGGTCTTGATAGCCATCAGAAAACATAAAAATTCGATCTCCTTTCTGCAAGGATATTTTTTGGCTAGTGAATGGTTTATTTTTGCCTTTGTAAATACCTATGGGCATTCTATCTGCTTTGTATTCAGTTATTTGGTATTCATCATCTTCTTTTCTGAACAAAAGTATTGGATTGTAAGCACCTGCATATTCAAGCACCATATTTTCTGTATCAATGGTACACAGCGCAATATCTATTCCATCTTGAGCTTCTCTGCGTTCCATTTTTTGATGCAATACTTTTATTATACTTTCTCGTAGAGTGTTTAAAATTTCGTTTGCAGTAATTTTTTCTGATTTTGTGATGCTATGGTTAAGCATCGTAATGCCAAGTATACTCATAAATGCACCAGGAACACCATGTCCAGTGCTATCGGCAACTGCTATTACTATTTGGTTTCCTTTTTTTGCTATCCAGTAGAAATCTCCACTAACAATTTCTTTTGGAATATTAAGCACTAAATGATTGGTAAATAGTTTTTCGAGTATATTATTTGGTGGAAATAATGCATTTTGTATCCGTTTAGCATATTTTATACTATCAGTAATGTTTTTTCGCTGGTAATTTGCTAAATCTCGTTGAGTTTCTAGTTCCTCTTTATGTTGTTTTAATTTTAATGTACGCTGAGTTACTTTATCCTCTAGCATTTCAGTATTTCTCCGTAATTTATATTCTCTGAATTTGGTTATTGCAACAAAAATAGAAATAAAAAGAATGGTGGCTAAAATATAAAACCATGTTCTGCGCCAGAAAGGAGGTGTTATAATTATATGAATACTACTAGTGGCTTTATTCCATACTCCATCGCTATTTGCTGCTTGAACAGAGAATGTATATTCTCCTGGATCTAGGTTGTTGTACATAACGTATCGGTTATTGTGATGGTTATGCCAGTTTTTGTCAATTTCTTCCATTTTATATCGATATTGATTTTGCTTAGGAGAGGCAAAATTAAGAGCGACAAATTCAAGCGAAAAAGTATAATTAGAGTAGGGGAGAGTAATTGTATCGGTATAATTAATGTGTTTTATTTCCAATGAATCATTACCTATTGAAAGTTCTTCGTTGAATATTTTGAAACTTGAAAAAATGACAGGAGCTTCATACGGGTCATCAAATACTTGAAGCGGATCAAAGTTATTGAAACCGTTGATACCACCAAAATACAAGATACCTGCTTTGGTTTTTACTAGTGCCGTAGGTTTAAATTCGTTACTTTGTAAACCATCGAAAGTATCATAATTTCTTATTTCTAAAGTATTTGGATTAAATTTGAAAAGACCATTTAGTGTACTTAGCCATAAATTTCCCTCACTGTCTTCCAAAATTCCGTATATTACATTACCTGTTAATGCACTAATTTGATCGAATCGAATAAATTGTTCATTTTTCCGATCAAATTTATTTATTCCATTTCCCGTACCTACCCAAATATTTCCTTTGGAATCTTCTAGTATCGAGAAAATATCATTATTGCTTATGCTTGAATTATTTGTAGGATTATTTTTATAGGTAATAAAAATTTGTAAGTTTTTATTATATTTATTCAGACCATTATCTGTTCCCACCCAAATAAAGCCTTTGGAGTCTTCTGCGATTGATAAAATTCTATTATCACTGATTCCTGTAATACTACCAGCTTCAAATCGGTATTGTTTGAAGCGTTTTTTTGTTTTACTAAAAAGATTAAGACCATTTTTTGTTCCAACCCATAAGTAGCCACTTTTGTCTTCAAAAATAACTTTCACCTCATTGTCGCTTATGCTGTAAGGGTTTGTGGGTGAGTACTGATACGAAATTATTTTATTTGTTTTAGGATCAAATCGATTTAGCCCACCATTATCCGTTCCTATCCAGACAATATCTTCCTTATCTACAAAAACAGATTTTATTCGGCTACTTGATAATTTTATTTTTGATTCCGGAGTAAAGTACGACGTAAATTCATCTGTTTTAGGATCAAATTTATTCAAACCGTTTTTATCCGTACCAATCCATACATTTCCTTGGCTGTCCTCACTCATTCCGTAGATTCGATTGCCCGAAATTGAGTTATTATTTTGTTCATTATGTTTGTAATGTTCAAATTTACGGGTATTTGTGTTAAGTTTATTTATTGCACCACCTCGTGTACTTATCCATAATATGCCTGTTTTATCTAATAAGATGGAGCGTACATCGTTATAACTGATTGATTTTGGATTATTAGCATGGTGTGTAAAGTGAAGAAATTTCTCTGTTTCGGGATCAAACAACGATAAACCACCTGTTTGAGTTCCAAGCCACATTCTATTTTTCCAATCTAAATAAATGGTATTAATATTGTTTAGCTGCGAAAAAGCTTGTGTGGTTGTGTATGGATAAAAATGCTTAAACGAGTTACTTTCAGGAATAAACAAATTTAGTCCTGATGCCGTTCCCACCCATAATCGATTTTGTTTATCGATCATCAATGTTCTAATTTGATTGTTACTCAGAGAATTAGGATCATTTTTGTCGTGCTTGTAATGTGTAAATGTATTTGTTTTTTGATCAAAAGCATCCAGACCTTTATTGGTTGCGATCCATATAAGTCCCGTTTTTTTATCTTTTGTTATGTTCCATACTCGGTTATTGACTAGGCTATTTTTTTTACTTCTGTTATGTTTATAATGCTTGCATTTTTCCGTTTTTGTATTGAACAGAGTAATCCCTGCACTAGCAGTCCCTATCCATAATAAGGAATCATTTTCAAGAAAAAGAGTTTGTACTTTGTTGCTACCAATGCTTGTAGAGTCCATTGGGTTTGATTTGTAATGTGTAAATTGGTTGGTTGTCAATTGAAGTTTGTCTAAACCACCACCCCATGTGGCTATCCAGATATTATTTTGATTGTCTTTTAGAATAGCACTAATATTATTGCTAGCGATGGTTTTGTTGTCAGACGGATTGTTACGGTAAACTGTAAAAGTGTATCCATCAAACTTGTTCAGCCCTCCATCTTGTGTGCCAAACCATAAGAAACCTTTGTCGTCTTGTACCGAAGTGTATACTGTACTGTGCGATAATCCATTTTTTATGCCTATTTGCTCAAACTTTGCTTTTTCAGGGCTGAGCTGAGCAGAACTATTAATTATGTATAATAGCAAAAAGAGCAATGTAAATATGCTTTTCTTCATTTTCTGTAGGCTTCAGTATGTTTTATTTGCTATTTCACTATTTTTTTTGAAATGGGATTAAGTTTATTTCTAGTCCTGTATCTTGAATATAGTCTTCTATGTCCTCTTCCATATCAATATCGTTTTCGTCAAAGTGCCAATTAACAACCACTTCGCCACCTGCTTCTTCATAATCTTTCAGAATATTCAAAATATCAAGAATACATCTCGATGTACTTGTGTTGAAGTAAGTTAATTTAATAATAAATGCAAGTGGGCGTTTTTCTTGTTCAATATAGTCTTCTACCCAATTCATTAGAGGCTTGTAAAAATCAATGGTATCTTCTAAAAAAGACTCACCCACAATTTCACATATTCCTGTGTGTAGTTCAAAATTAACACTTGGGATAAAATAAGTATCTCTTGACCCTTCTATGATTATATTTTCCATTTATATTTTACGATTACGATGTTTGTATGTAATGTTTTATTAAAAATAGCTGTAGTTTTTTAGCTGAAATCAAAATCATCGTCATCATCGTCATCGTCAGATGCTTCCAATGGGATTAAGTTGATTTTTAAGCCAGTTTCAATAATCAAATCTTCTACATCTTCTAGCTCTGCCTCAACATCTTCCTCTTCTTCGTCGTCGTAATACCAGTTTACAGTTACTTGACCTCCTTCGTTTTCATGTTTTTTTAATAAAGTAAGAATATCCAATATTGATTTGGATGTACTTGTATTAAAATAACTGAGTTTAAAATCAAAGAGAATCGGACGCTTAGTTTCTTTAAATTCGGTTAGCCAATCAAGCAATTTTGCATAAAAAGTAACCGTATCTTCTAAATAAGATTCGCCCCCAAGTTCGCATACGCCAGTTTCTGCGATAAATTTTACGTTAGGAATAAAATTTTTCCCATGAGAGCCTTCTATTATTATATCTTTCATTTTCAGCAGACTAAGAGATTAATATTTATTTATTTATTTATTTTTGTATTTACAATATAAAATGAATCTGTTTTTGTTATTGGAATTATTTTGTATGCTAATGGATTACCAGACGTTAATGCAACTTGCACTAAACCTATGTTTCCTCCACCTTTAGCACTAGCAGGAAGGCTACGCAGTTTACGTTTATATTCGCGTAAATCATCTCTTTCGAGAATATTTATGGTTTCACATTTTTTAATTACCTCCTTTAACATTTCGGTATTTCCCATATTTCCTGTAGAGCAAGAATAATGATCTTCAAATTCTTGTAAAATCAAAATTCCCATACCATTTACTTTTCCTTTGGAATTTGTTTGCTTTTCGGTAGAATAAAATGAAATATTTTGTGCCAATTCTAAAAAAATCTTAAATACCTTTCTACTAGCATTTGGATTTTGAGCTAAATTAGATTCTATATTTTCGGCAATAACAGATAATATTTGACCATCAAAAATGCCTGTGTATGACAGTAGCGTTTTATTATTAGCTAAATTGTACAAGTCTAAGAGTTCTTGAGTGTTTATCATGTTCTGCATTTCAATTTCTATTTTCCAGCAACAAATTTAAAATAAATTTAAAGATTATTTTAATAAATACAAATTTATTTCATTTTTTTTTTTTATTACAGTGTAAATGCTTTAATAGATGTTTTTTCTGAATTTACTTACATAAATAATGCCACTAAGTGGTGTGTGTTTACGATGAATAAAATAAGTAAGGTCGAAGATCTTATTCGTGAATTTTCTAAAAGTAATTTTTTAGCAAACTAGCTTATTTGAAATATTGATTTTTTATGAATGCGAATAAAGATTTTATTGCTTTGAAAATAATACATACTAAAATGCTGCAATAATTATGAAAACAAAATGTTTTTTTTTCGCTTTATCTTCTTCACAAAATTATTCCATAGTTAAGCTATGCACGAATTTTGTGCATTAATAAAACAAAAAATAAATCATTTTTAGAATCCTATTATTATTACCACAATTTAGTATACGTCTTTACGGAAGGTCTTTGACCTTTCAATATGGTTTATTTTCTTGTGAAAAATCATTACAATGAATATTTTTTCATAAGTGCGTGAGCAACATTAAATAGTCCGAAGTGCTTCTTCGTTTTCGTCGATATAGCGCACCAAAGCCCCCCATTTTTTATCTACTTTAAAATTATGCTTCAAATAATAATTACCAAATAAAAAATGTGCTTTAATCAATTTCATACCGAGGCTTGACATGCGAGCAAAGAAATCATTGATCATTGCCGATCCGAGCCGCCTGTTTTGTAAAGAGGAAGTGATCGCACTCCCATCAAGCAGCACCGTTTGGTCTTCCAGCATTTTGTAGCACAGTCCGCCAATTACACGGTCGTTCACGTCCGTTATCACAAAGTGTTTGTCCATCTTCGAAATTGTTTTTGGGTAATTCTCTTGGTAAAATAATTTGTACAGTTGCCCCACTTCACTAGGTCCTATTGGCTCACGGAAGGTGTACGATACATCAAAGCTGTCTTTCAATATTGTTCTGACAATGATTTTTCCTTTCTTATCATTACTTAGTTTGATGATGTCGATCTTTTGTTGTGTTTGTAATTTAGGAAATACCATTTTGCTAAACACACTTTTGTCTTTTTTGTTCCATAGCACTTCTTGCAAATCCGACAATTCGACAAACTGCACCGCTTGTGCTAAGGAGCTTTGCTGCATCCGATCGATTAAACGATCGAAAATAACCATTTCGTCTTCTTTCAGTTTCGAGAAAAATGTTTCTTTGTATAAATAAAAACGAGCTACATCAGGCAATTGATATATTTTGTATAATTCATACAATTCATTTATCATTTGTTCTTTGGCATAATCTGTTGCACTTGGGTTAATTTTTTCCCAAGCACTATATTGATCGATGGCATTGTATAGAGATAATGGCAGATAATATTTATCTTTATTTTTGTCGATATAATGTAGTAATGCATCTTTTAAGTTTGCTTCGCCCATAAATGACTGCGGGTTGGCATCTAATGCCACACGCAGTTTGCCGAAAAATACATTTGCTTCTTCCTGATCCAAAGCCTCGATGATGGCATCAAAAATCCAATCGGCTTTCAGTTGTTTTTGCACCCAAGGATAATGCGCTACGGTTTTGTTATAAAAGTTTTCGACAATAGGCACAATCAACGACAGTGTGTTTTTATATTTCCGCCAAGAAGTAAGTGTAATAATGAGAGCATTTTCTTTGAAATCTCTTTCGGGAACGACCACGTTGGCAGGTGTTAATGCACCAGGCACGATCTGATAGCCACTATTCCGCCACGTTTTGAAAAAGGTAGCAATCGCTTTGATAAATAATTTGCGCCATGCATTTGGATTTTCCAAATTGCCTCCCCAAGTATTCATATCCGAATACGAGCGAATGCGCTCCCAAGTGTTCAGTTCGCCAATGTACTTGGTGGTACGAATGCGCATACTCGATCGGCTACATCCCTGCGTAGGCAACGTTTGCGAGCCGTAAGGGAAATTAGCCAAAGCCGTAAGCCAATAAATGGTTTCGCTCAGCGGATTTTCCTCTTCGCTTTTGTTCATCACCAAATGCAAATCATAATGTTTACCATTGGTAGTGTTAATGGTGATTCGGAAATGTCGATATTCTAAATAAGAAGCCACACGAGAAATCCATATTCCTTGAGTTTTGACGGTTTCCAGATGAAAATCGAGTTCGTTGTATGCCAGTATTACCGATTGTTTGATGAATTGCGTGCTCGAAAACACTTTACTTATCCGTGTAATATCGGTTTGTAGAATGCCGTCTTCAAATTTCAACCAGCTTTCCCATTTCTTGGGCGTATAACTAGGTGTATTGATTAAAACATTGGACTCGAAGATGAGAAATAGTTCTTTGAAATATTTTCGGGCTTCTTCGGACAGTTGCGGGTCTTTTTTGTGCAAAATCCAGCTAGCTAATTCCGAGCGTATCGAGATGTAATACTCCAAATGCTGGCTGCCAAAATTAAACAACAGCTTGAGCATGCTACTGAATTGCTGTCGCATGGTGTTGTCGATAGGCCAATCGAGCTTCGTGCGATACGTAAATAAACGCTGACGGAGTGCTTCGAGGTTTTTTTTACCAATGTTGCTGAATGCAATTTCTTTGATCGATTGTTCGTCGAGAAATGGAAGCCCCGACTGCAAAAACACAGGGAACGTTTTCGTGTAATCGGGGTTTGGGTCTTCGATAAGCAAAATGCGATACGCCAAAATGCGGAGTTCCTTCTCTGGGTGGCACGATAACGAAGCCAGCCGCCCACGAATAACGGCAGCCAAACGGGCATCCAGCGTGTTGAATAATGTAGATAGCTGTTCGGTAGCACTTAGTGCATTGGCTTTTTCGGCAAATAACGACTGCGTAATCAAGTTATTAGCAAACACAATCATTGGATCTTTTATCGAATTTAGATTCGGGATATTGTTACCCAAATGCGCTTGCGTGTCGGTTTTGGCACGGCATACTTGCTCCGAGATCGTTTTTAGTGGCAAGTCCCAGCTTGCTTTTACGGGGCAAAATTGAATAATAGCCGTATTGCCCATCCACAGCATCGGATGCCGCACGATACGCCCAAGGTCTATCTCCATACTTGCTATTTCATAAATCAAATCACCAATCCGAAAGCTATTACTTTTTAATTGTTTGATGATTAATTGCTTTTTAGAAACCGTGTTGTATAGCCCTTCTTCATTCAAAACGATGTCGCTTTCCAGAATGCTTAAATCACGATAAAACCAGCGAGGAATAGTAATGGTTGCTTTATCTATTTGGAATCGGATGTGGTTTCTTTTGTATGATTGACGAATGATGGATTCAAAATTCTTTTCTATCATTTTCCGATTGTATGATCCCTTTGGTGTCAATTCTCCTTTATCGGCACTGAAATTTCTATCGAGCACTGCAAAATTAACTACTCTTTCATAGTTGGCTACATCTTGATTGGCCGACATCACGATTTGATGAAAATACTCGGTACGGCTTTCCTCGGTGCTCAACGATTCAAAAATAGGGTTCTTATAATCAGGCACAATTAGCAGTACGTTATATGGCAACGCATCACCCACCAAGAAAGTTTGGTCGATCCCTGGCACGTTGGTAAATTTCTTTTCTATCGTGCGTGGTGCAATGGTTTGTCCTTTGTTATTTTTGTAAATATCCTTTACCCGATCGATGATTTCATAAAAGCCATTCTCCGAGACACGAAAAATATCGCCCGTCGCCAGCCAATAATCCGAGTCGGAATAGGTCGGATAAGGAATAATATCGCCAGGAGCTGCATCTTCTAAATAACGCACAATGTAATGACCATTAATTTCGAGTTCGCCATTTTCTTTAAATCGTGTTCGAGTGCCAGGCAACGGTATTCCTGTCGAGTTTTCTTCGTATTGTCCTGGTGGTGTCATGGTTATTCCACCCGTAGCTTCGGTCATTCCAAAGCCACTATTGACTAAAATGCCATTACGCTGAAAAAACCGAAAGATTTTTGGATCCAAATAGCCTGCCGCCGATAATCCCCAACTCAAATTTTCGCCTACTACTTTCTGAATAAGAGGTTTGATTAAGTCTTTATTATGCTTGTCCGCTTAGTCCCCTAGATAATTCCATCTGTAAGAAACAGAGGCTA
>JAOZTL010000090.1 GCA_029942205.1 Bacteroidales bacterium
TTTAATGAAAACTAAAAACTCTAAGTATAATTAAATTATGAAAGTAACACGAATATTTGATCTTTTGGATCGCTACAAAAAAAAGTATCCAAACAAGAAAGATGCACTAAATGCAAAGGTAGATGGTAAATGGGTGTCGTATAGCATCGATGATTATATCCGAAAAGCAGAGCTTGTCAGTTTTGGACTAATGAACCTTGGTTTCCAAAAAGGAGATAAAATAGCCACTGTATCCAACAATCGTCCAGAATGGAATTTCATGGATATTGGAATGTCGCAAGCAGGAGTAGTGCATGTTCCAATTTATCCGACGATTAGTGATGATGAATATCGTCATATTTTGTCTCATTCGGAAGCAAAAATAATTATTGTTTCCGATGTTGATTTATATGCTCGTATATCGGTTATAGCTAAAGAAATAGACAATGTTGATGGAATTTATACATTCGACCAAGTAGAAGGAGCTAAAAACTGGGAAGAAATAATAAAATTAGGAGAAGAAAAAGAAACAGACGACTTACATGATAAATTAGCGTCTATAAAAAATACGATTAGTCAAGATGATTTGGCTACAATTATCTACACATCAGGAACTACAGGATTATCTAAAGGAGTGATGCTTTCGCACTGGAGTTTTATGTACCAAACGCATCAGATAGAATCAAAAATAATAATCAACAACACACATAAAGCAATCAGTTTCTTGCCATTATGTCATGTTTTAGAGCGTATTGGAGGCTACGTTTGGCAGTATTTAGGTGTTAGTATTTATTATGCCGAAAGTATTGATGCTGTTGCAGGAAATATTCAAGAAATAAAGCCAGATGCTTTTGTTACAGTACCTCGCTTGCTCGAACGAATTTACGACAAAATAATGGGTAAAGGAAAAGAGCTTTCTGGCGTGAAAAAGAACTTATTCTTTTGGGCTGTAGATCTTGGTTTGCAGTATGATTTTAAAGGAAAAGGACTAGTGTATGCAGGTAAATTAGCTGTTGCTAATAAGTTGATTTTCAGTAAATGGCGTGAAGCTTTAGGAGGAAATGTAAAGTTAATAATATCGGGTGGTGCTGCATTGCAAGAACGTTTGGCTCGAATATTTTGGGCGGCAGGCATTCCAGTACAAGAAGGCTATGGCTTAACCGAGACAGCTCCTGTGATTGCCGTAAATTTACATAAATCACCAGACATTAAATTTGGAACAGTAGGTCCTATTTTAGGGAAAGAACAAGAAGTGAAAATAGCCGAAGACGGCGAAATTTTATTTAAAGGACCAAACTTGATGCTGGGATATTTCAAAGATCCAGAGAAAACAGCCGAAGCGATCGATAAAGACGGATGGTTTCATACAGGTGATATTGGTGTAATGGTAGACGATTATTACTTAAAAATAACGGATAGAAAGAAAGAAATTTTCAAACTTTCGACAGGAAAATATGTTGCACCACAAATTGTTGAAAATGTATTGAAAGAATCACTTTTCATCGAGCAATTGATGGTTGTAGGTAGTAATCAGAAATTTACAGGCGCATTAATTTCTCCAAGTTTTGAATTTTTACACGATTGGTGCTCACGCAAAAAAATAAAATATCGTGATAATGAAGATTTGATTAAATTACCTGAAGTAATTGAACGTTATCAAGAAGAAGTCAGTGAGTTTAACAAAAAATTAGGTAAATCAGAACAGATCAAGAAGTTTGAGCTAGTTTGTGAAGAATGGACTCCAGATACAGGAGAGCTTTCGCCTACATTGAAACTGAAACGTCGAATTGTTTTGGATAAATATAAAGTAAAACACGATAGAATATACGATCTTTAATAAAGAAAAAGGTTTGCTAAATTATAGCAAGCCTTTTTTATTTTTAGCAACCATCACAAGTAGTGCCTCTGAAACTTACTCCTTGATCTTTACTAATTCCTTTATCAATTATTTTTTGTGTCGTATTTACACAGAAAATTTTGTGTTTGCGCATTGTCTTGTTATGTCCGATTTTTGTTTCGGGAAATTCGCCATTTTTTAGCAATAATATTTTTATTGCAAAACCAGCAAAAGCAATCCCTAAAAAAACTACCGAAATAAGCATTAATTTTAAAAACATATTATTTAATTTTAATGAAAAATTATGATTGCAGACTTAGTCTGTTTTAAGGTCTTCGACCTTTTTGATGTTGCTTACGCATGAGTGAAAATGCTTTCTTAATCAATGATTTATGTAGAAATAATTTTCAACTTAATTTTGTTCATTTTAAAGTCTTCGCCCTTTTTGATGTTGCTTACGCATGAGTGAAAATGCTTTCTTAATCAATGATTTATGTAGAAATAATTTCCAACTTAATTTTGTTCATTTTAAAGTCTTCGACCTTTTTGATGTTGCTTACGCAGTTTTGTAAATATGGAGTATTCAGTGAAATACAATCTTTTAAATGTTCCGTTAGTTCCTTAGGCAGACAAAATTAATCATATAATTATTTTTTGATATAATTTTGTACAAGAGCGTGAGCAACATCAAAAGGTCGAAGACCTTATTTTATATTTTTGGCTTCATTCCAGTACACATTCATTTGATCTACATTCATTTCTTTCAATGATTTCCCTTTAGCTATCGTTTGTTGTTCCAGATAATTAAATCGGTGAATGAATTTTTTATTTGTTTTTTCGAGTGCATTATCCGGGTTGATCCCGTAAAGCCTAGCCGCATTGATGAGTGAGAAAAATACATCTCCAAATTCCGCTTCCATTTTTTCTTTATCCATCACTGCAATTTCGTCTTTCAGTTCCTTAATTTCTTCATTCACTTTATCCCAAATTTGTTCTTTCTCGTCCCAATCGAATCCCACGCCACGTGCTTTGTCTTGTATTCGCTTGGCTTTGATGATAGAAGGCAAGCCTTTGGGCAAACCGCCCAATACGGTTTTATTGCCACCTTTTTCTTTTAATTTCAGTTCCTCCCAGTTTTTGGAAACATCGTCGGCATTGGTAACGTCTACATTTCCATAAATATGAGGATGGCGATATACCAGTTTTTCGCAAATATGGTCAATAACATCGGTGATGTCAAATTCTTTTTTTTCGCTTCCTATTTTGGAATAAAAAACAATATGCAAAAGTAAATCGCCTAATTCTTTTTTGATTTCTTGCATGTTGCCATCCTGAATGGCTTCGGATAATTCATACGTTTCTTCGATAGTAAGCATTCGTAAACTTTCGATGGTTTGTTTCATGTCCCATGGGCACTGTGTTCGCAGATCATCCATGATTTGTAATAGTCGCTCGAAAGCGATAAGGCGTTTGTCCATTTTTATATTAAGTTTAGATTTTTTCTACCGACCAAGCTTTAGGTTTATCTGCAAACCATTGTTTGGTTTGTGCCCATGTTTTTTTGAAAAAATCAGATTCACGATACGCATTTAGGCGTTCTTCGCTTTCCCAGTGGCTGTAAGTGAAAAAAACATTCGGATTCAGTGTATCCTGATAAGCCTCCATGTGCAGGCAGCCATCGAAACCGACAATGGTACTTTGTATGGATTTTGTGAAAGCCTTAAACTCTTCACTAGAAGAGGGTTGAAAGGTCATTTTTACTATTCGTATTATCATAAAATTTGACTATAATGCTCGAATTTTTATCTAAAGACAATAATTTAGCCACATCTGCTTCGTTCATGGCTATTTCGATTAATCCGAGCGAGTTAAAAATTGCTCCTAAATCTGTAAATTCATAATAATGGTTACTAATTTTCTCTACTTTATTTCGCATGCTATGCAGCAGTATTTCAAATCGCCGACCATTTCGCTGTTTTTCAAACAATTCTTTGTCGATATTCGTAATCACATTACCATACGAATCCACATACAACACTTTTCCTTTTATTGTTTTTTCGTCATAAGAAGGCTGCATGGCGTGAGCTTTTACAAAATTAGAGCTTAGTTCGCCTAATTCTTCTATCGCAATACCGTTTGCTAGTTTTGCAGCAGCTTCGGCAAGAATGCTTAATTCAGGAAAATTGAGTAAATCGCTTGTTTGCTTTATTTTCACCAATTTTTCGGGAGATCGTTCAAAAACAAGCCCTAGCAAACCATTGTCGGCACAAATAAAATACTGATTATCATACCGTGCAGCGAGGTAGCTGTTTTTTTCCTGCACACTTTTTATTCCAATCAAGTGAATGCTGTCTGGAGGAAAATGTTTGTAATTATTTTTCAGAATAAAGCCTGCCATCACAATGCTATAGTTTGGAACATAATGAAAAAAGTCTATAATGGTAGCCTTTGGAGCTTTTTTTTGAAAAAAGCCTTTTATTACGCCCAAATAGAAATCGCCTTCTGCCCAATCGGTGATTAAGGTTATTACTGACATTTTTCTGGAAAATTGTAAGGTCTTCGACCTATTTAATGTTGCTTACACACTTGTGCAAAACTATTGTTATCAAAATATTAAATATTTCTTTTTGATCTGTTTTTTCCAGAAAAAAAAGTCAGTAAAACCAAAACAAAAAAAATCATTTTCTAAATCATTATTTTAAAAGCAATTTAGTATAAATTTGTGTTTTAAATTATTACTTTGCAAAAGTAAAAATTATCCTCGACTTAATTCATTTTTTGGAGGTGAAATTAAAATATAAGGTCGAAGACTTTGATCTGGACAAAAGATTTTAGTATAAAGTAGAAAGAAAATTAGTGTATCCTAAAATAGGCAAATGAATTGATAAATGATAAATATTTATTTGGACATTAGCACTCGCAAGCTACTGTTTATTAGTAAATTAATTATTTATTTTTAATGTATAAATTTAACGAAGTATTGATAGAATTGCGTAAGCAACATCAAAAAGGTCGAAGACCTTTAAAAGAATTATAATAGTATGGCAGAAAAAATAATTTATTTAACGGCAATAGAACCGATTCATATTTATGGAATAAATGACACGAAATTAACGAAAATAAAAATGTTATTTCCTAAGCTAAAAATTGTTGCTAGAGATGATATTGTGAAAGTAATAGGCGAAGAATCCGAAATAGCTGATTTTGAGAAGCGTTTAAATTTATTAGTGGAGCATTATAATAAATATAATCGATTGACAGAGGAAGATTTAACATTGTTGCTGTCAGACGATGTAGAGAAATTGACAAAATCTATAACCAAAATAGACGATCACTTGCTTTTTGGTAATAATGGACGATCGATCAAAGCACGTAACGACAGCCAGCATGACATGCTTGCCGCTTTTGCCAAAAACGATTTAATTTTTGCCACAGGTCCTGCAGGAACAGGAAAAACGTATTTTGCAATAGCATTAGCAGTGCGTGCGTTGCGCAACAAAGAAGTGCGTAAGATTATTTTAAGCCGCCCTGCGGTGGAGGCAGGTGAGCAGCTTGGTTTTTTGCCTGGCGATTTGAAAGAAAAACTCGATCCGTACATGCAAGCTTTGTACGATGCACTTTTCGATTTAGTACCTCCCAAAAAATTAGCCGATTATTTTGAAGACAACGTCATTCAGATTGCCCCGTTGGCTTTTATGCGTGGGCGAACGCTATCGAATGCTATCGTTATTTTAGACGAAGCGCAAAACACGAGCACCAGTCAAATTAAAATGTTTTTGACACGAATGGGCGAAAATTCCAAGTTTATTGTTACAGGAGATTTGACACAAATTGATTTACCCAAAAAACAAAAATCGGGCTTGGTGGAGTCCTTGAAATTACTAAAGAATGTTCCAGGAATTAGTTCTATTCATTTCAAATCGACCGAAATCGTACGCCACAAATTAGTGCGGAAAATAGTACAGGCATACGAGTCATATAGCGATTTATAAATTATTTTGTATACGTTACTTTGTAAAGTCGATGAAATGAACTAACCCAAATAGTATTTTCGTTTTGTACGGCTATTTTATGTACAACAGAATATTTATTACTTGTATGTTTAGAAATATCAATTACACTTGCTTTTGCCGAAAAAGGGTTATAATGAATCAGACCATCATCGGAGGCAATCCACACGGTTTGCTCGTCTTTGTCGAAAGATAAATCATAAAAACGAGCAAATTTATTTGGTACTTCGTTAAGAATAAACTCTTTCCATATAAAATTAAGTCGTTTACGAATGGTTGTTCTCGTTTCAAATAACAAGAGCAAAGCAGCTTGATTATTTTTTCCTCGCCCGATAGCCCAAATTTTGTTATTGTGTTCATAAATGCCATAAGCTGTGGTTACTCCATTGACATCCAGCCATTCAAAGCCTTTCGGATTATAAAACATTCCTTCTGGTGTACAAATCCATTTGTAGCCTATCGAGTCGATAAATAGAGAATGAATAATACTTTTGGAAACCCCTTTTGTGTTCTGTAAATCAGGCTTTTCAATGCCTATTTTTATAATTAAACCATCGGAAGTTGTAACCCAAAGGTTAGAATCTGTCGCATGTTCATTCGATTTTTCGATTGCTAAGTCTGTAACTAGTTGGTCATTAGAAGTTATATGAAAAAAAGAAATTTCTTGATCGTGAATATCTCCTGTAAATCGAATAACCGAACTATTGTACGTTCCAAGCCATTTTGTTCCGTCTTTGCTTATAGCAATGGTATTTACTTTAAATTTGTCTGTTTGTTCAGGATCTCGGTATTTATGAATATCTCCGTCGTTTTTATAACTGAAAAGTCCATTATTGGTAGCAATCCAAACAATAGAATCGCCCTCGATGGCAATGTCATTAATTGATCGGATATTTTTAGTTAATTTAATTTCGTCTATTTCAATATTTTGTGCAATTGTTGAAAAGGAAATTTGCAAGAAAAGCAGCAATAATATTTTTTTATAAAAAAAGAGCATATAATTTTATTTATTGTGTTATATTAAAGTGATACCGATCATTAACGATTAAGTTTTCTTCTCCCACACGCAATTCTAACGAATATTTTCCTGTTCTGAACTTATTATTTGGAATTTCGATAGCCACCAAATCACTTCTAATTGTTTTTGCTGTGGAATAGATTTCGACATTTTGTGCATTGAAAATAATTAAGTCTACTTTTTCGCCTGTTTCTTCAAAAAGATCTTGATTGATGCGGAATCGAATAAATAAATTTGGTTTTCTACGGATAAAATATTTCAGATAACGTTCCGAAATACCTTTCTGTGTCAAGTAGATAAGTGCTTCATCGTCGGCATTTCCTTGTTCGTAATAGAAAAAACAATCGACATTTACTTTTCTTAATATTTCACCTAAATCAGAAATTTGCTCTTCTTGCGTATTTATTATTCTGTTACTTTCTTCCAGACGTTCTATGTATTGAATTCTTTCTCGCTTCAATATTTTCATTTCTGTACTTGATGATGCACCTTCTTTTTCTAATTTTTCAATTTTTGCATTTACATTGGATACGATTTCATTTAATTTTGTATTTTTTGACTTTTCCACCTCGAAATATTCTGTTGCTTTTTCTAAATTAAGAGATAATTTTCTATTGTCGATAGACAGTTTTTGATTTTCGTTCTGCATTTCCAAAATCCTTTCAGCTAGTACGTCTTTAGACATATCCAGCAGATCGCTGTATTGTTGCGTTTGTGTCATGTCTATTTCTATTGCTTCGCCAGCCAAAATACTTTCTTTTTCTGCTTTTATATTTTCCAATATTTGTGATAAATTTTGCTTTAAAATATCGACACTCATATTTTCATCGCTGATTGTTGTTTCTATTTCCAGTAATGTTTTATTGTATGCGTTTTCGAGTTGTTCGTATTCAAACAGCATTCTTTCTTCGAGGCTCATTCCTGTGGTGTCTATTTCTGGTACCTCTACGATTTCTTCTTCTACTTCAGGAGTATTTTTAGCCATCGTATTATATAAAAATATACTACCTGCCGAAATAATAATGGTGAGTATTCCTATAATAAACCATTCTACTTTTATTTTCTTCATACGATTATTTTTGTAGGTTTCTTAAAATTTAATTTTATCTGAATGAGATATGCCTTAATTTGTTATTGAGTTTTAGTTTTTTAAATTAATTAGGTGTATTTACACACACACAAATCTGAGTATGAAATCAATAATAACACCTTGATTCAATTGAACTTAAATGTTTTTATTTACTCAAATATTTCTAAAATACAGTGTATTATTTAAAATTAATTATAAAAAATAAAGTTAATAAAAAATAATGACATCAAAAAGCTTGCAAATCTATTTTATCAAAAAAAAAAATAATACAGCCGACCAATTATTGTTATTTTTTAAATATCTTGTTTTTAGTTATTTAAAAAATAAGGAGCAATTAAAAAAGAGCAAAATAATGAAGTAAAAGTGTTAAAAAAATTTTTTTCATAAAAAAAATGATTAACTTTGGAGTAATTAAACAAAATATTAAACTTAAAAACGACAAGCAAATGGCATGGAATTTATTTAATAAAAAAGACAAAGAAGAAGCACCTGATAATTCGCTAGAAGAAAAAATAAAGGAATCACTTAAAAAATCGAAAAACGACAAGCAAGAAGCTGAGCGTGAGATTGCAAAAATAAAAACATGGGCAGCGGATGCGATAATAGACGTGTATGCCGATTTTTTCCCGAATGCAAATCTGACCTATTATAGACAACAATACCACACAGATGCGCTTGCAAAATATAGCGAATATAAAGAATTGCATGGATCAAAAATAACACCAGAAATGTATGAAAAGTGCGAAAAAATAGTCAATGGTTACATGAATCAAATCAGTTTGCGTGAATCAAAAATGAAACTATACGACAAGCTGGTAACAGAATACACGAAAACACAACAAAAGTTAGATGCAGTAAAGCGGCAATCGGAGCGTGGCGATAAAATGAAATCTCATGCTGACAGGCTTAAAGAATTGGATAACGATACTTCAGATTTGGCCGAATCGATGACCGATAGCATGCAGCTTGAAGATATTAGTAAAGAAATGGCTTATAAAGAAGAGTATTTTAAGCAATTGGATCAGCTGAATAGTCAATTTAGCGACGATTCTAATTATAATAATGCTATTTCGTATAAAAATGAAATTGATAAAATGTTGTCTGATTTAGATTAAAAAATAATTAAAATTTAGGCTCAATTTTGGTATAAAAGTCCAGAATTGGGCATAAGCTTAACTCACCTAACAAAAAATGTATCGCAGTAATTTCTACATATTACTACTAAGTTTATTTCTTAGTTTTCATTTCTTATCTTTTTCACAACAAATAGGTACACCTTTTATTACAAATTATTTACCTGAAAATTTTCAATCTGAGCCTCAAGTATGGAGTATTGTGCAAGACGAACGAGGTATTATGTATTTTGGCATAGAACAAGGCTTAGTTCAATATGATGGAAATAGTTGGCGAAAAATAGATTTGCCGAATAAAGATGTCGTTCGATCGATGGATAAAGATACGAATGGTATTGTTTATGTCGGTGGTGTAGGCGAATTTGGCTATTTAGCCA
>JAOZTL010000091.1 GCA_029942205.1 Bacteroidales bacterium
ACCCAAAAAAAGGGTAAATAAGCCTAAGACTTGAAAAACAATATCAATCAAATTTTTTGATAATTTTTTCCTGACAGCAAGCCCGATCAGGCTTCCCAATAAAATGGTGATTACATTTGCGATTGTTCCTATCATCTAAAATATTGATTTTAAGTTATTTGCTTCTTTTATTTTTTCTTTATTACCCATGTCTAGCCACAAATCACGATTGTGAGTATATGATTGTATGGAGTATTTATCGGCTAGTCGTAAATACGTGTCGATGATTGAGAATTTTCCCGTTTCGCTCATTAAATCAAAAATTTTTGGACTAATGACGTGTATTCCACTAAAAGCAATAGGGGTTAATTTTCCGCTAGCTTGACGAACGACTTTCTTTTCGCCAGTGAGAATATTTTGCCATGTACACAAATGATTTGTTTCATCAAATAAAATTTGTCGAGAAGTCTCCCTTTCTTTTACCGCCAAGGTGGCAAGTGCGCCTGACTGGATGTGTTGGTCGTACATCTTTTTGATGTCTAAGTCTGTGATAATGTCTACATTATAGAGAAGAAAGGCTTCGCAATCTTGCAGAAAAGGAGTAGCTTTTAATAAGCCGCCACCCGTTTCGAGAAGCTGTTGGCGTTCGTCTGAGAGTTGTATCTGAATCCCAAAATTGTTTTTTTGTTCTAAAAAATCAATTATTTGATCTGCAAAATGATGAATATTGATGACAATTTCGTTAAAACCTGCTCGTTTTAATTTCAAAATAGCATATTCAAGTAACGGTCTGCCTTGCACTTCTACCAAGGCTTTGGGCTTATTGTTGGTGAGCGGACGGAGGCGTGTGCCTAGCCCCGCTGCAAGTATCATAGCTTTCATTTATTTTCGTTCTCTGTGGTCAATATTAATTTCAATATCATAATTTTGTTCAATATATTTGGCTAATTGTTCTGCTGCATACACCGATCGATGTTGTCCGCCTGTACAACCAAAATTTACCATCAAATTGTCAAATTTACGGTTAATGTATTTTTTTATTGTTTGATTAATTAATGCAAATGAATGTTCTAAAAAATCAATCATTTCTTGTTCTTTTTCAAAAAAATCAATAACAGCTTTGTCTCTTCCGTCTAATTGTTTGTAGGCATCGTATCGTCCTGGATTGTGGATGGATCGACAATCGAAAATAAAACCACCGCCATTGCTTGTTAAGTCTGTTGGAATACCTTTTTTGTACGAAAAACTGTTTATAGAGACGGTTAATTTTTGTTTATTTAGTTGTTGCAATTTTTCGGAATCGATGATAGCCAAAAGTGCTTTTTTTAGATGCGGTATTTCTACTGGAAAATCGTAGTTTTCGAGTATGTACTTTAAATTTTCTATTGCTGGTGGAATACTTTGTAAAAAGTGCTCTTTTCGTTCAAAAAAACCACGATAACCATACGCACCCATTGCTTGCATAATGCGTATTAGAACAAAACTTGGGTAATATTTTAAAAATTCGTCTCGATCCAGTGGCGTTAATTTTTGTGCTTCTTTGATATAATAATCAACTAGTTGTGTTCGCAAATTTTGCGGAATATTCGCTTTGGCATCATACAGCAAAGAGGCGAGATCGTATTGCAAAGCGCCTTTTCTTCCTCCTTGATAATCAATAAAATATACATTTTCTTGATGAATCATGATGTTGCGTGATTGCAAATCACGGTAAAGAAAGTATTCGAAATCTGCTTCTAATAAAAATGTGATAAAGTTCTGAAAATCAGATTCTAAATCTTGTTCATTGAATGGAATATCGGCTAATTTAAGAAAATAATATTTGAAATAACTCAAATCCCATTGCATCGATTGTGCATCAAAACTATGGCGTGGGTAGCAAATCGAAAAATCTAAATTTTTTGCTGCCGTAATTTGGAATTTTGGTAATTCTTGTAATGTTTTTTTGTAATAATTTACTAGTTCATCGTCAAATTTGTAATTTTTATTCTTTATAAGTTCATAAAGTGTGGTATCTCCCAAATCTGTTTGGAGATAGCTATTTTTGTCTAAATCTTCGATAAGTATTTGTGGTACAGCTAGATTGTGAGATAAAAAATGATTGCTTAATAGTACGAATGCTTCATTTTCTTGTCGATCGGCATTTATTGTAGCAATAGCTACATTTTGCTTATTGGAAAGGCGGTAATATTCTCTACTAGAGCCTGATTGAGCTAATTTTTTTTCAGTTGTTGCCGATTCTGAAAAATACCTTGTAAATAATTGATTTATAGTATTATCTGCTGTTTTCAAATGATTTTTATTTTGATGATTAAATCCAATTTTGGATAAGCAAAAATAGAGAAATTATTGATTGTGGCAATAAAAATTTTGGAATAAAGGAAAAATATTTATCTTAGCAGAAGCTATGCATGCATACTAAATAAATGTTAATATACTAATAATCAACGAAATGTTTAGAACAGATTTACTTAAAGGAAAAACAATATTAGTAACAGGAGGCGGAAGTGGCTTAGGAAAAGCAATGGCTGAGCGGTTTTCTGAATTAGGAGCGAACATTGCAATTGCAAGTCGCAGAATGGATTTATTAGAAAAAGTGGCAGAAGAAATTTCAGCGAAAACAGGAAATAGAGTATTTCCTGTTCAACTGGATGTGCGTAATCCGTTAGAGGTGGAAAAAACTCTTGATAAATGTATTGCTGAATTTGGAAAAATTGATGGATTGGTGAACAATGCAGCAGGAAATTTTGTTAGTCCAACAGAAAGATTAAGTTATAATGCATTTGATGTAATTACGAATATTGTACTTCGAGGAACGTATTATTTAACTTTAGCTCTAGGAAAGCACTGGATTAAAGAAAAGCAGGCTGGCGATATTTTGAATATCGTAACGACTTATGCAGGAACAGGATCGGGCTACGTAGTGCCTTCGGCTGTGGGAAAAGCAGGTGTCGTCGCACTCACAAAATCCTTGGCTGCCGAATGGGGAAAATATCGTATTCGCTTGAACGCCATTGCACCAGGGGCTTTCCCAACAAAAGGTGCTTGGGATCGCTTATTTCCTGATCCGAAAATGGCTGCTCGTATGCTTGACCGTATTCCTGCAAAAAGGGTAGGGGAGCATATTGAATTATCGAATTTAGCATCTTATTTAATGTCTGAAGAATCTGGCTATTTGACTGGTGATGTTATAACTATTGATGGTGGCGAAACCGTTGCAAATTCAGGACAGTTTAACTTTTTGGAAGAACTCAGCCCAGAGCAATGGGATGTTATCGAAAAGAAAGTAAAAGAAAATAGATAACACATCGTGTTATTTGATGTTGCTTGCGCACTTGTGTAATATTATACTGATTGCTGTTATAATTGTGATTTAGAAAATGAATTATTTTTTGTTTCAAATTCATAATTATGATAGCATTTCAGTATAACTAAGGAACATAAATTAAATAAGCTATAAAAATAGTTAGGCGAACTTGTTTTATTCTTTAACGATTTAAAAAATATGCCAATACTACCGCTATTAAAGATTTTTTTTAAGGAAGTTAAAGGACATAAGAACGAGCATAACTGTTATATGTTATTTAATTTGCGTTCCTAAATCAGTAATTTATAATTCTATATTTTTTGAATTGTTGATGTCTACATCAGCAGGAACAAAATTAATTGTATATTTGCTTTTTGATAAGTTATTGATTACAATAGTTTAGCATAAGTGAGTAAGCCATATCAAAAAGGGAAAGACCTATTACTACAGAGAAGTAGAATACTCTTTTTTATTCATTAACAAGTTGTATAAAGCCCTGAATCTTGTCATTAGGAATAGTTACCGATAAATGATAATGTAATATTTTCCACTCTTTTTTTTCTTTTATCATTACTCCCGAACTTCTGCAAACACCCATCCAAGTATTCAGTGTTTCATCAAACCAAGCTATTTTTTTAGAATTAGAATAATAGATTTTTCGCTCGATAGCTTTGAAATCCCAAGCTTTTCCTTTATCAAAATAAGGACGTGCAAATGCTTCAAATTCACTTTTTGTCCAACGTTCGGAGGCATCCGTGCCTATGTAAACGGCATTTTTGTGCATTGTTCCAAAAAAAATGTCAGCATTGGCTGTCGCAGCAGCTAGATGCCAATTATCTATCGTTTGATTAATTTGAACATCAGATTTGGATTGTCCAAAAATGCTTGTTGCTATAAAAAATAGAATAAATAGAAATAAATATCTCATAAGTTAAAAAATTTGTAAAATGAATTTAGGTATTCGACCATTAGTGGTCTTTGATATGTTTATATTGCTCACGCACGAATGAAAATGTTTTCTTAATCAATAAATTAAGAAGAAATAATTTATAAACATATTTGTGTCTACTTACTTAAGGAGATAGACAAAATTGGCTTTCTATTAATAATACCAATTCAACACCAAAACACCCGATAAATCCGTTATCTTTTTCCGTTTTACTGCACTAAAATTTTAACCATAGCTACGGCTATGCTAAAAATTTGAAGATTGTAAAACAAAAAAATATTTTGAATTTACAGAATTGCGTAAGTAACATCAAAAAAGGTCGAAAACCTTATTTATTATTTTTGCGTTCGTCTCGTTGTGCTTTTCGTTTATCTTTCTTTTCTTTTTTTATGCGTTCCTTTTCTTCTCCATCCACAATGTAGACGGTACGTCCGAGATCAATAGCCGAAAAATGAATATATCGCTTGGGATTTTCGTTTATATCACGAATGAGTCTGTTCAAATTATAACTTGCATTTTCTAAATGGGTATATAAAGTGTCATTATGTAATAACATTCCAATAGATCCTTCGCCATTATTTATTTTTTCTACGACTTGATTTATGTTATCTACGGCTTTTTCTGTATTATTAATTATTGCAAGTATATCTGATTTGGCTAATGAATCACTAATATTAGAAAAATTAGTGATAATATTTTGAATTTCAGCATTACTATTGTTAATATTTGCCGTGATTGATTCTATATTTGTAAATATTTGTTCAAGTTTACTTTTCTCATTGCTCATCAAATCGTCTAAAGTGAAGGTTGTACGTTCGAGATTTTTGATTGTTGTTTTGATGCTCTCAAAGCTACGTTGCAGGTTATGGCGCGTATTATCATTAAAAATATAACGAATAACTGTTAATGCCGAATCCATTGATGAAATTAAATTTTCGGCTTTATTTTTCAATGGTAAAATCTGCATATTCACTTGTTCTTTCAGGTCTTGCTCGATGGCTGCAATCAGCGTATCGCCTGATAAACTTAATTCAGGTTGCTTACTTCGTATAAGCCGAATAGATTTTGTTCCCATCAGATCGGCACTATAAATTTCTGCAATGGTATTTTTGGGAATTTTATATTGATCTTGTACTAATATTTCGACAATTAGTATCCCACTCGTGTCTGATTCAAAGCGAATATCGTTCACTTGTCCCACTTTGAAGCCATTGATTAATACTTGGTTAGATACGATTAAGCCATCTACATGTTCGTATTTAATATAAAATTTATTTTCTATTTTGAACAAATCTTTTCCTTTTAGAAAATGAATTCCCCAGATCAATAAAAAAATGGAGAAACTTACAAGAAAACCTGTTTTTAAAATTCTTTTTTTATCATTCATTGGTTATGTTTTTCTGAAACTTTATCTATATTTATATAGAATTGATTGTACTGATTAATCATTTGACTTTATAAAGGTAGATTATTTTGCTGTAAATATGTTTATTTGTTACTCATTTTTTGTTTTGCTTCTTGAATGCTAATGCGTTTATTGCCTTGATAGGCAACAACAAAGGCATCAGGGATTTTTTTTCGTACTTCCGATTGAAATTTCAGAATGGATGAAAAACTATTACTATTGCCTACCATGTACTTGTATCGCCTTTTGTAAGTGGCTTCATAAACGGGCTTGAGATTTTTGAACTGCTTGGAATTTAGAGGAATACGCTCTATCGATGACTTTATTTGTACCCGAAATATGATTTTGTTTTTCGAGGTACGATTTGTTTGATTTGTTGATGTATTATTCACTTTTAGAGCGTTGTTCTTTTCAACTTCTTCTTTGTAATCTCTGAATGCACGAAAAATGGCAGATGCGATAATCTCTTGACCATAAGTTGTTAATAAGAACCTCTCTTCTTCTGCATTGCTAATAAAACCTGTTTCGACCAAAACGCTTGGCATCGTTGTATTCCATAGAACGACTAAACCTGCTTGTCTTACTCCTTTGTCAATTCTACCTGCTCGTTTGCTAAATTGTTCTTGTATTTTGCTTGCTAGCAATAGACTTTGTTCTTGATAAGCATTTTGTATCAATGTTAGTGTAATGTGCGATTCTGGCGAATTGGGATTGAAACCCTGATAATTTGATTGGAAATTTGTTTCGGATAAAATAACCGAATTTTCTAATTTTGCTAATTCTAAATTTTCTGTGCTTTTATGCAAGCCCATGATGTAAGTAGAAGTGCCTTGCAGGGTCTTTTTTCGGTTAGAATTAACATGAATCGAGATAAATAAATCTGCTTTTTGGCTATTGGCGATTTCGCCTCGTTTATGTAGTTCGATAAAAACGTCTGTTTTACGTGTATAGACAACTTCTACGCCAGCAATGTATTTCTCGATATACCCACCTACTTTTAATGCTATCGCTAATGCAATATCTTTTTCATACGATTTTTTTCCAACAGCCCCAGGGTCTTTACCGCCATGTCCTGCGTCAATAACGACTTTGCGGAGTTTATACTTATTTTGAGAAAAACTATTTGTTGTATATAATGAATTAAAAATGAACAGCAATAAAATAAAAAAAGCAAATTGCTTGTTATTAGAGAAAAATATCGATATGTTTTTTTTTGAGTTAAGCATTTTTTTGAAATAATATTTAAGATTTTCGTCCTATTTAATGTTGCTTACGCATTTGTGTAATATTAATTAAATCTGTAATTTATAAACAAAATGTTCGATTAATTTTGTCTGTCTACTTAGTCTATATTTTTTTAAAATAAATAGATAATAAAAAGGCAACAAAAAGTTTTTAATTTAATTGAACCCAATTATTATTATTTTAGATTTTTTCATTAGCTTTGGCTTTTCAAAATTAGAACAAATTTTTTACAAAAATAGTATTTTTAAGTTGTATTTAAAATTTCATTATATAATATTCGTATTGCTCCAGCTAATTAATATAGCTGTTACAGAGCAAATTACAGCACAGGAGGTTGAAAATCCTCCAGAAAACAAATCTGTGCAAGATTCTATCGTTCAAACAACGGACTCGACGACTGTTGATTCAATTCCTGTTGCAAACACAAAAACGAACGCAATTAAAGAACCTATTTTCTTTTCTGCAAAAGATTCGATGCTATTTGAGATGAAAACAAAGAAAGTATACTTGTACGGAACAAGTACACTGAAGACGGAAGACAAGGAACTGGAAGCCGAATTGATTGATATGGACATGACCAACAGTGTGCTTTTTGCGCAAGGGCGTGTGGATAGTGCAGGCAACATTATTGGAAAACCTAAATTTAAAGACGGAGGTAAAGTTTATGATATTGCAAATATAAAGTATAATTTTGATACAAAAGAAGGCATTGTAAAAGAAATGATTACCGAAGAATCAGGCGGGTATTTGCATAGCGAAACAACCAAAATGCACCCTAATGGCGAAGTGCACATTCGACATGGGAAATTTACCACTTGCGATGCCGAACATCCACATTTTTATGTCGAATTAAGTAAGGCGAAAGTTATACCAAATGAAAAAATTATTTCGGGTCCTTTAGTTTTTGTTATTGCAGACGTATACACACCGCTGGCATTGCCTTTTGGTATTTTTCCTAGTCAGCAAAGTCGTAGCTCTGGTGTTTTAATTCCAACTTATGGAGAGGAAGTGCTAAGAGGTTTTTTCTTGCGTGATGGTGGATTTTATTTCGCAATTAATGATAATATGGATGCTGCCATACGTGGAGATATTTATAGCTTAGGTAGTTGGGGAGTACGAGTAAATTCCAATTTCAAAAAACGATACTTGTATACAGGAAAAATAGACATAAAGTATGATAAGAATATTGAAGGAGAATCGGGCTTGCCGACTTATGCCGAAAGTACTTCATTTTGGACAAGAGTATCGTATACACAAGATCCTAAAGCAAAACCACTAAGTAATTTTTCTGTTAATTTGAATTTTGGAACAAGCAATTTTAAACGTTATAATTCAGTTAATATCAGTGATTTAACTAATAATACAAGTTCTTCTAGTGCTTCTTTTCGTCGTACATGGCGTGATTCCCCCTTTAATTTGAATGTGGGAATGAATGCCACCCAAAATTTTACAACACAAGACGTAAATTTGAGTTTGCCTACGGTAGGCTTGAGCATGACACGGCAGTTTCCATTCAAAAGACAAAATTCTACAGGAAAAGATCGTTGGTACGAAAAAATAAGTGTTTCATATAATGCAAGTGCAAAAAATTTGATTAATACAAAAGATACATTGTTATTTAGACGTGAAAGCTTGGCGGAAATGCAAAATGGATTTAAACACACTGTTCCTGTTGGACTTTCTTTGAAAATGTTGAAATTTTTTAATGTATCTCCTAATTTTACGTATACTGGTCGTGTTTATTTGAATTCTATCGAAAAATATTACGAAGGAACACAGGTTTTTCCTGATACGGTTATTCCCGCACAAGTTTTTACCGACACCATCAGCGGAATAAAGCATGCCTATGATTTCAGTTTAAATATACCATTAACAACCAATTTCTATGGAATGCTGCAATTTCCTAGAGGTCCAATAAAAGCGATTCGTCATGTTGTAACTCCATCTATTTCATTTAGTTATAGACCCGATTTTAGTGAAGAGCAATGGGGCTTTTACAAAATAGAGCCAAATGACACGTCGTACCGAAAATATTCAATCTTCTCGAATGGAATATACGGAGGACCTTTGGCAGGGAAAAGTGGAATGCTGAATTTTTCGCTCGGAAATAATTTTGAAATGAAAACAGCAGCAAGGGATACAAGCAAAGAAGATAAAAAAATAAAATTAATAGAATCTCTTAATTTTGGTACATCTTACAATATTATGAAAGATACGCTAAAATGGTCTGATATAAGCATTTCTGCACGAACAAGACTTTTTCAGGTTTTTTCTATCTCTTATTCGTCTGCTTACAGCTTGTATAACGTGAGTGAAACAGGAGGCGTGATTAACGAAATGCTGATCGATCAAGGGCAATTCTGGCGTTTTATGTACGCACGTGCCAATGTGGATGCTACAATTACTTCGACTACTTTTGGTGGTGGCGGATCAGGAAGTGGAAATTCTTTATTGGATCGGCTGTTCCACTACCTTTGAT
>JAOZTL010000092.1 GCA_029942205.1 Bacteroidales bacterium
TCTTCTGTTCCAGAAGTAACGTTCAGAAGAATATTTTTTGCTCCTTCAATATCGTTATTATCCAATAGTGGTGAGCTAAGTGCCTGTTTAATAGCATCAATAGCTCTGTTTTCACCTTCCGCTTCTGCCGATCCCATCAGAGCAATTCCACTGTCTTTCATGACCGTTTCCACGTCAGCAAAATCGACATTTACATCGCCATGCAAAGTGATAATTTCGGCAATTCCTTTGGCAGCCACGGTGAGAATATCATCTGCTTTTTTGAAAGCATTAGAAATAGCCAAATCGGCATACACTTCTTTTAATTTCTCATTATTGATTACTAATAAAGCATCTACATATTTACTTAATTCCGCAATTCCATTTACAGCTTGGTCTATTCGTCGTTGTCCTTCAAATCGAAAAGGAATAGTAACAATACCAACCGTTAGTATGTTTTTTTCCTTGGTCATTTGAGCAATTACAGGCGCAGCACCAGTACCCGTACCTCCGCCCATTCCTGCAGTAATAAACACCATTTTGGTATGCTCCAGCAATTCAGTCAATTCTCCTAGACTTTCTACAGCAGCCTCTTTTCCTTTGTCAGGGCGGTTTCCTGCACCTCTTCCTTCTGTTAGGGTTTTTCCTATTTGTACTTTGGTGTATACTGGGCTACTGCGAAGTGCTTGAGCATCGGTATTACAAATAATAAAATCAACATCTTTTATGCCTTGCTTAAACATGTGATTTACGGCATTGCCACCTCCACCTCCAACGCCAATAACTTTTATTATCGATGAAGTTTCTTCGGGAATATCAAACGGCATTAATTCCTCTGACATAATATTTTGCTTTAGGTTTAGAGTTTATTCTTTAAATTTATTTAAGGCTTTCAACCTTAATACAGACTAAGTCTTTAATTTTGTTAGAATTTATATTTAATTTAATCAAAACTAATGCCTGATATTCAGTCCATTATAAGAAATGAATAAAAAACAAGTTAGTCAGTAAATATACAAATTAATTTTATCCAACCACATACTTTATTACTTAAATAAAATTAACAATACATTTACTTTTTATACCTTATTAGTTGCAACAATTTTGTACAAGTGCGTAAGTTACATCAAAAAAGTCAAAGACCTTACATTTCCGAATCTTTTTCTTCAAAAATGTTGCTTATCGAATCACGAATGGCAGAAATAAACCCATCGCCTTTTTTGCGTGTAGTTTCTGTTTCTTTGGTATCATTTGTTTGTTCTTCGATTTCTTCGTTCTCTTGATTCTGTTGTATTTCGTTGCTATTTTTTTCGTAATAATCGTATCCCATCATCAATAAACCTACACTGGTCGAATACATAGGCTGTATGGTTTCTCTACTTTTTTGATTAGAAAATTGCACTTTGGGCGAAGCCAAGCGAACATCCAGACCTGTTCTAAACTGAATCAACTGCGTCAAATTTTTGAGTAACGAGCCGCCGCCTGTCAATGCGATACCTGCACCCAATCTCTCATAGAAGCCAGAGTTTTCAATTTCAAAAGAGAAAACATCGATGATTTCTTCCATCCGAGCCTGAATGATGTCGGCAATGTTTTTCAATGAAATTTCTTTGCTTCCTCGTCCACTAATCCCAGGGATCGAAATTATTTTATTGTCTTTAGCAAAGTCTGCTAATGCTTCGCCATGATCTTTTTTCAATTTTTCGGCATGTCGTCCAAGAATAGCAAAAGCTTCTTTCAGGTCAAGCGTAATCGCATTTCCTCCAAAAGGAATTACTGCTGTCTGCCGAATAACGCCATCGTAATACACCGCCAAATCAGTCGTACCACCACCTATATCGATCAAAGCCACGCCAGCTTCTTTTTCATCATCCGTAAGTACTGCTTCCGATGAAGCCAATGGTTCAAGAATTATTTTTTTAATAACCAATCCTGCTCGCTCCACACACTTGTAAATGTTGCGTGCCGAAGCTATTTGCCCTACCACGATATGGAAATTCGCTTCGAGGCGTTTCCCAAACATGCCCACAGGTTTTTTTACCCCGATTTCGTTATCCACAATGTAGCTTTGTGGAATAACGTGAATTATTTCCTCGCCAGCCTCCAGTGCTATTTTCTGCATGTCTTCGGTAAGCGTATCGACATCTTTTTGCGAAATCTCGTTCTCTTGTGATTCGATGTATTTAGAGTGTCGATTTTTCATGCTTTTGATATGCTGCCCAGCAATACCCACAAATACTTCTCGTATTTTTACGCCCGATTTTTGTTCTGCCTGCGTTACTGCTTTTTGTATCGCATTCGATGTTTCTTCGATATTCAGTACCACACCACGTTTTACTCCCATAGAGTCGCTTTGTCCCATTCCTAGAATACTGATTTTTCCATTTTTCTCTTTTTTCCCAACGATGGCTACTATTTTGGTTGTTCCAATGTCGATAGCCGCAACATGCTCTATTTTTTTACTCATAATTGGCGTGATTTATTTTTTCGTACAGACTACTTGGTTAATGTATTTTAAATTAATGTATTTATATTTATTCCAACCAATCCTGCTCAATCCCTTTTCGTATAAAGCGGACAAATTTCGGAATTTTATTTCATAATTACTAGCATCTCCAAAAAAAATAATGTGAGAACCTACTCGTGGTATTAGTTCTAATTCATTTTGTTTGTTTACATAAATCTGCTCTATCTGTGCATTCCAGAACTGATTTCTAGCTATAAAGTTCGCTAATTCAAATAAATCAACTAATATCTTTAGCTTATGTTTCTGATTTACGTCTTTTTGTTCGAGTATATTAAAGCTATTTTCGAGCTTAAAATTTAGTCGAATATTACCATTTACAACCAAAACTCGCGAGCTATATTTTTCCGACAAAGGCATTATAGCCCCTTCGGTATCGATATAATAATTCTGCCCTTTGCTGGTTATTACCCGAATAAGCGGCTTTCGCTGTTCCAACTCTATTCGCAACTTTCCATCAATTGTTTTGTAAACATCCACATTTTTCACCGATGGATATTTTTCTATTTTATGCTCTAATTCTGCAATATTTAACTGATGCAAAACGTAGCCGTCTGTTTTTCCGCTAGGACTCACCAAATTTATGATGTCCTGTTTTTGTATGAAATAATTATCGGCACTATCCGTCAATACCACTTCGATAGCTTTACAGGTATGCTTAAAATACATACTTTCGGTAAAACTAAAAGTAAGTACCAGCAATAAAAGTGAGATACTCCATGTCGCTATTTTTTTTATTTTCTGCATCATTTAATCCTCTTGAAAAGGTTAAAGCACCTATTTAGTTAATTCTTCTTTTATTGGTTCTACTAGTTTATCAATATCGCCTGCGCCCATGGTTAGTAATACTTCTAATTTTCTATCTCTTAAGTCATCAAGCAAATTATTTGGTTTGCATAGTTTTTTATTTTCTATCTGTACTTTGTCTAATAATAATTGAGATGTAACTCCCTCTATCGGTTTTTCTCTAGCAGGGTAAATATCCAATAAGATTAATTCGTCCAATAAATTTAAACTATCCGCAAAATCATCTAACAAATCCTTGGTGCGAGAAAACAAGTGGGGCTGAAAAATGCCCGTGATTTTCTTTCCCGAAAATAGTTTCCGAACCGAACCGATAAACGATTTTAGTTCTTCGGGATGGTGCGCATAATCATCAATATAAATTAAGCTATCTGCTTGAATTTGAAACTCAAATCGTCGTTTTACGCCCGAAAAAGATTGGATGGAATCTCTGATATTTTGCTCGTCTACATCAGCAAAATAAGCAACAGCAACCGTTGCAATTGCATTTTCTGCATTAAATTGTCCTGGTGTTCCTGATATTAAATCTTTCATAAGAATTGTTGGTGTTTGTAAATCAAAATGATACAATCCATCAATAAGCGTTAAATTTTTAGCATAAAAGTCTGCTTCTGAATCTAATGAATAACGGAATACATTTTTTGGATAATCATCCAATTCCAAATCTATTCCTTTTTTTATTATTAATGTTCCATTCGGATCAATCTGTTGAATAAACTGTTTGAATGCCTTTTTTATTTCATCTTTTGTTTTATAAATATCTAAGTGATCGGTATCTACCGAGGTAATTACAGCAATATCTGGATATAAATTTAAGAACGATCGATCGTATTCGTCCGCTTCTACAACCACAAAATCGTCGCCCGTAGCATCTTTTTCGGATAACAACAGGTTGGTGTCATAATTTTTTGATATTCCTCCTAAAAAAGCATTGCATTTACGTTTAGAATGCCTCAAAAGATGTGCCGTAGCTGTCGAAATGCTAGTTTTCCCGTGTGTTCCTGCAATAGCAATTGTTTTTTTTGATTTACTGATAATTCCTAAAACTTCGGCGCGCTTCTTTATTTCATATTTTTCGTTCACAAAATAATTATATTCCGTGTGCGTGCTAGGGATAGCGGGCGTATAAATAACGAGGCATTCGCTTTTATTCTCAGGAGCTTTAAACTCTTCAGGAATTTCAGCAAGCAAATCATCAAAATGAATATGCATTCCGCTAGCTACTAGCCGATCGGTTAGTGGTGTAGAAACACGATCGTAGCCAGCTACTTGCTTGCCATTCGCATGAAAATAACGAGCAAGCGCACTCATGCCAATTCCTCCAATGCCTATGAAATAAATGTATTTATACGTATTCATTCTAATTTTTTTTAGGTCTCCGACCTTTTTAATGTTGCTTACGCACGTGTGTAATACTAACTAAATCAGTAATTTATAAAGTAAATATTTAATTATTTTTGTACTATTAAGGTCGAAATCCTAATAAAATCAATTTTTTCTTTAATGCTTTTATTATCTGCATTTTTTTTGAGTAATTCAGCATGTACTTCAGCCAAATAACTTAGTGCTTTTTGATTTTTCGTCAATAACTCAAGTATTTCATTCTTATCGTTATAAGCTTTTTCACGTAATTGTAATTTATATGATTTCACCAACGCTTCGGTACTGCTGTATGGCTTATTTACTTCTGTTTTTATTTTTTCTTCGTCAAAGGCAGCAAGAGATATTTTTTGCAAATTAGCTGCATATTCGTGATATTTCTCTTCGATTTGGTTTTGCCAAATTGTCATATTTTGATCCATAAGCAACAAAAACAAGCGATCAAGCTCCAATAAAGCTTCTTCGGGAATAGAATTTTGCGATGAGAAGCTATTCTCTAATTTTTTAATTTGCTTGTATACCGATTCATCCAAATCCATTTCCCACAATAATTTGGTGCTTTGAGCAATATTTTCTCTAATATTCGACGATTCAAAACTAAAATTAGCATCGATAAGCATGTCATAGCTTACATAAATTTGTCTAAAAGCAAAAATGATATTTTTTTGCACTATATCGACGGGCAAACTGTCTTTTTCAACAACTGCGACACTATCATCCATATTCAACAAAAATAGTAGCTCTTCATTAGCCACTTCCTGCTCGTGAAGAAGTTGTTGCATTTGTTGGTACATGTTTATTATACTCTCACTCAATTCGATACCTACAACACCAACTTCTTCTTTAATATCTTTTTCAGAACTTCTTGTGCATGAGGATAAAAATAAAATGGCAACAAGAATAGCAATTGTTCTATTTCTAATGATGTAAGATGGAAGTATATTTTTCATCGGTTTAAATTTTATAAAATCGTTAAAATTCATCTAGGTCTTCGACCTTATTGTTTTATTTTATTCGAAATGTTTGTATTATTTCATCTGCTATTTTTTCAGCAGAATCGGTCAATGCCATTTTTTTTATATTCTGGCTCAATGTTTTTCGTAAGTTACTATTTTTTATCAAATCAAGCGTCTGTTTTATTAATATTTCTTCGGCCTCGGCATCCTTTACAAGCAATGCTGCATTATTTTTAACCAAAGCCATCGCATTTTTTGTTTGATGATCTTCTGCTACATTGGGCGAAGGAACTAAAATTGCTGGTTTTGCCACCAAGCTCAATTCAGAAATAGTGGCTGCACCTGCTCGTGAAATAACCACGTCGGCCACCGAAAAAGCATAATCCATTCTGGTAATAAACGGCATTATTTTAATGTTTTCCGTATTTATCTCCTTGCTTTGTTCTGCCATAGCATTGTAGTAGAATTTACCTGTTTGCCAGATTAATTGTACACTTTCTTTAGCTATTTCATTTATTTTTTTTACAATCGCTTGATTTATTGTTCGTGCGCCACCGCTTCCTCCTACTACGAGTATGGTTGGTTTATTGGCTTGCAAACCAAAATGTTCGAGAGCTTCACTTTTATTTTCGTCTAAATTCAGCAAATCTTTCCGCACAGGATTTCCTGTTTTCAGTATTTTCTGTTCGGGAAAATAACGCTCCATGTTGTCATAAGCAACACAAATTTTATTGGCATATTTAGCTAATAGTTTATTTGTCAGCCCAGCATACGAGTTTTGCTCTTGAATCACAATCGGAATTTTCTTTCGAGAAGCCGCAAACAGCAGAGGCGCACTTGCATACCCTCCTACACCCACAGCTACATCGGGATGAAACGAGCGAATGATTTGTTTGGATTTCCAAATGCTTTTCATCAATTTCGTAATTACTGTTATATTTTTCAGCGTCAGTTTACGAACCAGCCCTGCTACGGGCAAACCAATAATTTTGTAACCTGCCGCAGGAACTTTTTCCATCTCAATCTTTCCTTCTGCACCTACAAACAAAATTTCACACGAGCTATCTGCTGCTTTCAGTGCATTTGCTATTGCAATTGCAGGAAAAATATGTCCGCCTGTTCCGCCTCCGCTGATAATTACTTTCATTTGTTTATAATTTAAGGGCTTCTACTTCTTGTTCGTTAACTAATTGAGCTTCGGCACTTCTGCTCACACTCAGTATAATACCCAATGCCACACTAGTAAACAGAATGGATGTACCGCCCATGCTCACAAAAGGAAGCGTTTGACCAGTAACGGGCATCAAATTGACAGCCACCGCCATGTTTGTAAGAGCCTGCATTACCAGACTCAAACTGAGACCTATGGCTAGAAATGCCGCAAATGTCCCCGATAATTTCCTAACTATAACCCCTGTTCTATACAATAAATACAAATATAAGGATAAAATAAACAATCCTCCAAACAATCCATATTCTTCGATAATAATAGCATAAATAAAATCAGAATACGGATGAGGCAAAAAGTTTCGTTGGGTGCTGTTGCCAGGTCCTTTTCCGAAAAAACCGCCTGTTACAATGGCTATTTTTGATTGTTCGGCTTGATAATTCTGTTGGTCATCATCACTAATAAAGCTCGTAATACGTTTTTTCCATGTGCCTACACGTGAATCGGGCATATTTAGGGCAATGGATATAAAAAGAGCCAATAAAACAATAATAACTCCCACCGAGCCGAATAGTAATTTCAATTCTATACGTCCGATAAACATCAATATCCAAACAATGGCAAAAAGCATCGCTGCAGTAGAAAAATCGGCAGGCAAAATAAGCCCACAAATAATGACAACAGCGATCATGATTGGTTTAAATACCTCTTTTAATTTCTCGGTGCTTTCTTGACTTACTGATAGCATTCGTGCAAAAAACATAATGAGGGCAAATTTAGCTAAATCAGACGTTTGGAAATTAATTCCTGTGCCAGGTAACGTGAGCCATCGAGTTGCTGCATTGCGAGTTACTCCCATAAAGAGCGTAATTAATAATAATAAAATAGAAATCCCCAAAAAGAGTTTCGATAATTTAGAGAAATAGGTATACGGAACTTTATGTGTGAAAAAGATGACAACAAAGCCTAATATTAAAAATTTTAGATGCCGCAAAAGATAAAAAGAAGTATTCCCGCCTTGATATTTGTAGGCGAGCGTCCCCGTGGAACTGTACACGGTGAGCATAGAGAAAATAAAGAGAATAATGATTACTCCCCAAATTACTGGATCTCCTTTTAAATATTTTGATAAAAAATCTTTCATTCGATTCTTGCTTTCTACTTACTACTTTTTACAGTGATCTGACAAAATTAAGCTCACATCAATAATTCTGTATCTTACTGATCATTATGAATTTACAGAACTACGTGAGAAATATTAAATAGGTCGAAGACCTTACTTATAAACTCCGTACTGCTTCTTTAAATTCTTGACCACGATTTTCGTAATCATCAAACAAATCGAAACTAGCACAAGCAGGCGATAGCAAAACGGTATCTCCTTCTTTGGCTATTTCATAAGCTTGCCGGACAGCTTTTTCCATGCTATTGGTATCGAAAACGGCTGTTATTTCTTTAAATGCCTTGATTATTTTGGTGTTATTTTTCCCCAAACAAATAATTGCTTTCACTTTTTCTTTGACATATTGATCCAGAATACTATAATCGTTTCCTTTATCGATACCGCCAAGAATGAGTATGGTTGGGCTTTTGATGCTTCCCAAGGCATACCAAACCGAATTTACGTTCGTTGCCTTCGAGTCGTTAATGAATTGGATGTTTCTTATTTTTAAGAATTTCTCCATTCGATGTTCTACTCCTTCAAAATCCGTAAAACTCTCTCGTAATGATTTATTACGAACATGAAGTAATTTGGCTGCAATGCCTGCTGCTAAAGAGTTGGAGGCATTATGCGTACCCTCGATACTGAGACTGGATAAAGGCATAGTAAATTCTGTTTTATGTAATTGATAAACCAATTCGTTGTTGTCTAAATATGCACCATAATCTAATAATTCATTGGTACTGAAAGCAATAGAATGCGCATAAATTTCTTTTGCTTTTAATTTATGGGTAATGTTTTCGTCGTCTTTATTGTAAATAAAATAATCATTCGCTGTCATGTTCTGAACAATCCGAAATTTAGCATCTACATAATTCTCAAACTTATTATCGTAACGATCCAAATGATCGGGTGTGATGTTGAGTAAAATAGCGATGTCGGCTTTAAAGTCGAACATGTTATCCAACTGGAAACTGCTCAATTCCAGCACGTAATAGTCGTAATCAAAAAGAGCCACTTGTTTCGCAAAACTTTGCCCAATGTTACCTGCCAGCCCGACATGCAACTTGGCATGTTTCAGAATATGATAAATCAATAGCGTCGTTGTTGTTTTTCCATTACTACCCGTTATGCAGATTGTTTTTGCATTCGTGTAGCGTTTGGCAAACTCAATTTCGGAGATTACTGGTATTTTGTTCTGTTCTAATTCTTTGATTATTTTTGTATTATCCGCAATGCCTGGGCTTTTAATTACTTCTTGTGCTTCTAAAATAGCAGCAAAGCTATGTTTCGATTCTTCCCAAGCAATTTGATAATGATCTAATGTTTCTTTATGCTCTTGCTTGATTTTTCCATAATCAGAAACAAACACATCAAAGCCCTTCTGCT
>JAOZTL010000093.1 GCA_029942205.1 Bacteroidales bacterium
AACAAAAAAATATTTTGAATTTATTTCGGGTATTTTGATATTAAATTGGTATTAAATGAATTTCAGTATAAATGCGTAAACAACATCAAAAAAGGCGAAGACTTTTATGGTTTATATTTCGATAAGGTCAAGATGTTTTGATAATCGTGTTCGCTCATCAATTGTTGTAGTGTTTTGTCGGGAAAATGATCCATGTAAGCATGCACGATGCCTGCGCCAATCCAGACACCAGCACGTGGAGCAGAAATATTCATAAACGGTGCAGTGAATGGCGCATCGCCAATGTATTTTTTAATATCCATCCGTTCGCTCGAAAAAATCACTTTATGCTCCACCATGTAATCCCACATATTTTTCTCGTTGCGCACCGCCCAGTCGTATTTTACTTCGGAATAGCCAAATTTTAGAGGTGCAGGCGTGTTTGGTAAGCAAGCATTGAGTAAATACTGTATTTTTCCTTCGTACACCATGTAACTAAGCATGTTATCGACAGCAAGTTCAAACTCAAATTCCATATTAAACCATGCTCGCATAATATCAACTACCATCATCTTTTTATCCATTTTGCGACGCAAGTAGTTGTCAAAGCCCATTTGTGAATATAAATCGTAGTTTGCGCCCAAATATTTATCCAAACTCACTGCTACCAGTCCGCTATCGGTAACTACGGATTGATTAAACCCCGAATACATAAAAATAATTTTAGGTACATCTTTTTCGGGAAAATAATGCTTATAATACCGAAAAGCTTGATTAAGCTCTTGCCGAATCGAGTCTAAATCAGGAAACTCTGCTCCTACCGCTTCTTGCACTTTATTGTCGGTTAAGAATCGTTTAAACTCAGCCATTCCATAACTGAAATGCTGTTCGTTTGCGCCACCTAATTGAACGATTTTATAACTGTACATTTCCAGAAAGTGTCCATATTTTTCTTGCCATTTAGGCACATGCTCACTTGCATCACCTTCGTCAAACAAATCTTGATCGAAACGAAGTATTTCTAAATCGATCTCCACATGCGACACGTCAATATCAAATTTATCGCTCTGGCAAGCAGATAAAAAGAATAAAATAAAGATAGATAAAAAGATATTTAAAGTTTTCATTAAAACGATTTAGTTTTTTACTCAATGTGTTATAAATTCACACCTTTATTCGTACAAATTCAGGATCTATAAACAGGTAGAGTGAAACAAAATCGACTACCTTTATTCCGTTCACTTTCAAGCCAAATCTTACCATCGTGTTTTTCAACAAATTCTTTACAAAGAATTAAGCCTAATCCAGTTCCTCTCTCCTTTTCAGTACCTTTTGTTGATATATTATTACTAATATCAAACAATTTCAATTGCATTTCTTCCGAAATTCCTACACCATTATCTTCAACCACTATTTCTATATTCTTAAGGTCATTAATTGTTACAAGGCGTGCCATTATCTTTATCTCGCCTCCTTTGGGCGTAAATTTTATCGCATTGGAGATTAAATTACGAATAACAGTTAAAAACATATTCTCATCAACAGTAAGATAAATATCTTCAGGAATTTGATTTATTAATGCAATTGATTTACTTTTAGCGGTTTGTTGTAGTAATTCGACACTATTCTCCGATAGCCAATACAACTCTTTCTCAATAGGATTGAAGTCCAAATTATCACTTTGAGAATGCGACCAGATAAGTAAATTTTCAAGTAAATTAAACGTATTTACCATTGTTTTGTGCATTATTACTATAAATTCTTTAGATTGTTCTGATGAATACTCATCAAAATTTTCAATAAGTAATTCGGAGAAACCAAGCATTGAATTAAAAGGGCTTCGCAAATCATGCGAAATAATTGAAAAAAAACGGTCTTTTGCTGCATTTGATGTCTTTAGCTGTTTCGTTTTATTTTCAATGTCTTCTTTTTGTTCTGTTATTTCCTTATTCTTCTGATTCAAATCGTTGTTTTGAACCAAAACCTCTTCGTAAAGTTCGGCAGTTTTCTTTTGTTCAATAGCTAAAGAATAATTTGCTTTAAAAACATTATACCTAAGTTTCGCTCGGCTTATATTTATAACAAAACCAAGAATAATCATTGGAAAAATATTAGCTAATGTTATTTGTTCTTTTGCACTTACATCAAAGAAAAACACCAATACCAAAATAAAAACAATTGTGGGGACAAAATAAATAACTATTGCCAGACGAAACCCACTTCTCAGTTCCAATGAAATCAAGAAAAAAGCAAGAATCGTGGATGAAACTACTGCCGAAAGCGTATCGTCATGCAAATGAATCAAGCATTTTTCAAGCGTCATCAATAATATACTCACTAGAAACAATAAGTATATTTTTTGCCCTAAATAAGTGTATTTTTTATTCAAAAAATAAATGACCAAAGTTACTGATGAAAGCACTAAAGGCAATATTCGTGTATAAAAAGCATAAATATTCCCTCTCAAATACAAATCAGAATACATAAAATAAAAAATGATAATAATAGATATAATTAATTTAGCAGCAAGACCTTTTCTCACATAACTACTTAAATAAATCTTATATTCTTGTTTTATTTTAATTTCTGAATCTTCCATTTTTTCTTAAATTTAGATCACAAACCACCATACAATTCGTTGGCACTATGAAATAAGTACCTCCTAACAGCAAAGAAAGTAGCAAATGCTGTCATGCTAATTCCTAGAAATAACATGATCGCAAAAACATAGCCAATATCTTGAAAACTAATTAACTCATCCAATTCATTTTGTAACATCAACGACATAGAGATCAATAAGCCAATAGCCAGCAAAGTGGCTATAAAAGCAGACAATGCAGTTTGGAGTACGAATGGTTTTCGGATAAAGCCTTCGGTAGCTCCGACTAATTGCATGGTGTAAATCAAAAATCGTTTGGCATAAATTGCAAGTCGAATAGTATTATTTATCAATATCATAGAAATAAGTAGTAAAACAAGAGCGACTATAAACAATAAAATCGATATTTTTCGTACATTTTTATTTACTAAATCAATCAACGATTTTTGATAATACAAATCTTCAATGAGTTCACTTTTATATAGCTCTTTTTCAATAATAGCAATACTGTCCAAATTGGCATAATCGGCATGGAGCTTGACTTCTAGCGATGTTTGTAGTGGGTTTGCACCCATAAATTGGACAAAATCTTCGCCCAAATCTTTTTCCAGAATTGCGGCGGCTTCCTCTTTCGACACTAATCGTGTTTCTCGCACATAATCAGCCTTATCCAGCTCTTTCTGCAAACGCAGAATATCGGCATCTCGTTGGTTTTCGGCAATAAATACTGTGAATCCGACATTTTCTTTGGCATAATCAGCCAATCGCTTGGCATTAAACAATAAAACGCCCACTAAGCCAACGACGAATAGCACCAAAGTAATACTAATAGTGGTAGTAATGTAGGAACTATAAAATTTTCGGATATAAAATGAATGGGTATTTTTCTGCATACGAATACTCTAAAATTTAAGGTCTTCGACCTTTTTATGTAAAAAAAGGTCTCCGACCTACTTAATATTGCTTAGGAATGCAAATTAAACAACATCAAAATAAGTCGAAGACCTTAGCATTTTTCAAGATTTTCTTATTCTGCCATTGTTTTCTCAACTTCTGCGACCGTTTTCGGTATTTTTTTACCCATTTCGATGCATCCATCGTCGGTAATCAACAAATCATCTTCGATACGGATACCGCCAAAATCAAGGTAACTCTCTACTTTATCGTAATTGATGAAATCGGCATTTATTTTATCGGCACGCCAGTTGGCTAATAGTTCGGGAATGAAGTAAATACCTGGTTCATCGGTGATTACATGTCCTACTTTCAATTCTTTGGCAAAGCGTAAATAAGCCAGCCCAAATTGGTCGGATCGCTTGATTTTCTTGTTATAGCCGACAAAATCTTCTCCAAAATTCTCCATGTCGTGCACATCCAAGCCCATCATGTGCCCTAGTCCATGAGGCATAAACAATGCATGTGCGCCATTTTGTACCGCATCATCAACATTTCCTTTCATCAAGCCAAGTTCACTAAGTCCTGTTGCTATAGTTTTGGCAGCCAACAAATGCATATCACGGTACAATACGCCTGGTTTTGATTGCTTAATAACTTCGGTATTGGCACGCAATACGATTTCGTATACTTCTCGTTGTCGTTGCGAATATTTCCCGCTAACAGGCACTGTGCGTGTAAAATCGCTAGCATAATGCATGGGCGATTCGGCACCAGCATCGGTGAGCATCAGCCGTCCTTCGTCTAGCGTATTGTTATGCAAGTGGTTGTGCAGTGTTTGTCCGTTTTGCGACAAAATAATAGGAAACGAAACCATGTTACCACCAGCGGCGGCAATTCCTTCCAAAAAGCCAGCTATTTCTTGCTCCGAAACGCCTGGTTTTGCCATTTTCATAGCCGTTACGTGCATTTGATAGCCAGTATCGATGGCTTTGTTGATTTCTTCTATTTCGTAAGTATCTTTTATCTCACGAAGTTTTACGATTTCTTTGATTAATTTTTCGGATATTTTTTTAGCCAATTTATCGACTGAAGTATCCATCAATTTGCTCAACAAAATCTTGTTGTCGCCTCTATACGGAGGTAGAAAATGCACTTTTCTTCCTTGTTTTCGTGCTTTTTTGATAAATTTATATAACTTATCAAAAGCTTTGGTTTTCGATACGCCTACCATTTGAGCACGATCGGCTAATTTGGGTTGTGATCCCATCCAGATAATGTCATCCAAATCAAAATCGTTTCCGAAAAGAAACTCTTCGTTGTTGTCGATATCCAGTACGCCTGCGAGTCCTGGCGAATCGAGCCCAAAAAAATAAAGGAAACTGCTATCTTGACGATAATGGTAGGTGTTGCTTGCATAGCTCATCGGCGATTCGCTATTGCCTAACAATAAAACGATTCCAGATTTCACTCCTTTTTTCAATTTATTGCGACGATCGGTATACACTTGTGTTGAAAACATAATTATGGTTGTTTTTGAGCATGCCGCACGGTTGAATGAAGAAATGTACGACACTGCTATCGTTTAAAAATGCTAAAGTAATTAAAATTTAAACATGAAAATCTTCGATATAACTTATACTGTTGATTTTATTTTCCTAAATTACACAAAAAAAACATCATTAATAATAACAAACTTAACGTCTATCGTGAATGGTAAAAGTAACAAAATTTAGCAAAAGATTCATTCATTTGTAAAAAAAATCGAAGACCTTATTCAGTATTACACCTTCGTTTTGGAATAAAAATCTTCAATCATGTTTGTCAATTGAAGCATTTCCGTTTTGCTTACCTGTTCTTGCCCATTTATACCACCAGCAGCCGATACTATTTGTCTAATCAATTGTTCCGAAACATTCGTTTTGTTTGCCGCCAGTCGTATTTCATCGTTGGTAACAGGAGCATGTTGAATGTAATATTTTCGACGAAGGTGTTCGATAAAAAAGCCGTATTTTTTCATCGCCAATTTTTGATTGTGCCCCTCGTGATAATAGAGTTGCCCAATGGTTTCGATAAATTCCAGCGAGCTATTGTGTGGTTTTGTAATTACAGGCACGGCTCGTTGGCGACGTTTTGACATGAAAATAAAATACAAAATCACAGCAAAAAGCAAAATATAATAAGCTATTTTTAATGGTTTATTCATCAAAATATAACGTAGCGGCGTGTATTGTTTGATACTGTTGGGCTTGTAATAATTATCCCAAACAGTAGGCTGATCGGGTAAATGCGACAAAACAAAGAATGGGTATTTATCTTGTTTTTGAGGAAGAATCTGAAAATTACTAAATACCAATGGCGTGCTATGTAAATAAAAAAAGCCTTGTCCGAAACGAATTTTAATAAAATTGGCTTCATTATCCAAAGTCCCCAATATGCTAGTCGTACAGCTATCTATTTGACTGAAATATTGAACTAATGATAAATCGAAATAACGAAATACTTCTGTTTTTATAGAAGGGTACTCCAAATTTAGCTGTGTTACAGAATCGTCTAATTCATAGAAATTAGCCATTTCAATTGCAATATTCAAGGTATCCTTTATATTTTCAGAAAGGCTATTGGACGAAATAAAAACGTTATTTCCCTCAGCAACAAGTGATAGCAGTTTTTCAAGATCTAATTGATCGAGTTTAAAATTATGCGTAATAAATATCCAGTTAGAATTGGTCGTTAGTGTGTCATAAAATGTTTCGTACAAGCTTTCTTCATTCGTTTCAATGGGTAAGCTAAACAGCTCGGGCAAAAGCTTATGCACCACAAAACTACCGTAAGGTTCTTTATTTTCTTGTTCAAAATTCATTGTCCAATCAATCGGGTGTGGTGCCAGGTATTCAAACAAAACCAATAATACAAACATGACTACCAGTACTGCAATATGTCTATTTTGTTTGTTTTTCATGTAATTATCCAGCTACTTCGTTCAAAGAATATTCTATTCGTTATTTTTCTCATTAAAATTCTTAAACAATCGTTCTCCTTGCAGGTAATCGTCCAATTTCGGAAAGAAATTACCGTACCAGCGATACTCGTATTCGAGTGTCAATTGCTTAAATTCTTTACGCTTTTTTTTGTCTTTTATTTCTTTATAATAATCACTATTTGTTTTGTTTATTTGCCAATCGATTTGTTTTTTATCTGCTAGCATTTTCAACGATTTCAGAAACAAGTAGCGTATCGCCTGTCGATATTCTTGCCGCTGCTTGTGCTGCTCGATAAGTACGCCAAAATCCAATTCGTAAATATTCTCATTTTCATCATCAATACCTACTTTTTTGTTTCGATTAAAATAAAAAATTTTATTCAATCGTTTGCTGATAATCATGTAAATAAGAACCGAAACTGCTGCCAAAATCAATAAATAACGAATATAAGGAGCTACTCCGATATTGCTGAATATTTGAAAGAAGATTTTCATTACCCAAGCAACCATCAAATCCCAAAAACTGATAGGGTCTTCGGCTTCTTCGGCATAGTCAAAATCCTCCATGCTGCGGTAATGCTCCAGCAAGCTATCCGAAGGCTGCCGAAGCGTAACGGTAGCACTATCGAGTAGTATTTTCTGATCCGACTGGCTCATTATCAACTGGCTCATCATCACGAAAAAGAATAAAAAGACGAAGCGTTTCTGCATATTTTAAGGTCTTCTACTTTTTTGATGTTGCTTACACATTTGTGTAAAACTATCACAATCAGTAATTTATCAAAAAAGTATATGTGCGATTAATTTCATTCACCATTTACAAATAGCACAAAGTGCTTATCTGAAATCTTCGGGACGAAGTTTGTTATTTGAATTTCGCTCGACAATACTTACATTATCATCATCAATTTGTCTGATTCTGTCGGATAAATCAGGACTGTCCTTTTCTTCGACATAACTATAATATAAAATAGCAACAGTAATATAGGTAAATGCATTAAACAAACTAGCAAAAAAGCCAGAAAAAACACTTATTAGTGTAATAATAAAACTTGGACTAGCAGGATCAGCATCTTCGATGGCATTAATCGTATAAAACATGACAATAATGGTGTTGGGCAATGATACAATGCCACTTCCAATGCTTGCCACCAAACCGATAATAAACATTGTACCAAAGGTTTGCCACCAATTGTTGCGAACCAAATAAAGGCTACGACGAAATGCCTCGCCAAAGCTAATGTCTTCGGCTATTTGGATATAAATAACTAGTGATGTGGCTACTACCAAATAAACAAATGGAATGAGTAATAAGAAAATAGAAATCATACTTACCATGTAAATAACAAGCAATAAAAACGAAGATACAAAAATGGTAAAAAAATTAGTGCGTATTTCATCCCAAACATTATCGAGTTCAAACTGATCTTTTCCTTTTTCTACATAAACTTTGATGTAACTAAACACGACACTCATAATCATAAAATGACTAATAAGCATGCCTAAAAGTGCTATTAAATAATCAATACTAAACATGTTACGATAGACTGCAAGTGGATCGGAATTTTGTTCGATAAGAATGCCACTACTAATCATGTTGGACTGATAAAGGGCGGCAAAAAATGAGCCTACCAACACGAATGGTCCTGCATAAATAACTAGGCTTTTGAATAATGGTTTAAATTCTTGTCGCAAGAATGTAAATACAGCAGATAGGGAGTCGCCCAAATCACGGTGTCGTCTGAAATTAAAGTTCATAAAATATTATAAATTAAGAGTGATTAGTTATTATTTTTTGATGTAATCGTCTTCCATACAAAAAAAAGTACCAAATAATAAATGCCAAAGATAACAAGATTATTCCAATTCGGATAAAACTAGGTGATTCGGTATGGCGTGTAACGTAGCCTTCCAAAAAGCCTGCTGTAATAAACACAGGTATAAGCCCAAGAATGGTTTTTACGCCATTGCGTGCTGCTTTTTGGAAAGAGACCAATCGGGTGTAAGTGCCTGTAAATACCCAGCCGTTGCCCATTGCTATGCCTGCCGATCCTGCTACAACAATGGCAAATATTTCGAGTGTGCCGTGTATCCAAATACTCAATACCGACTCGTACAAAAGCCCGTGCTGATAAAAAAAATACTGAAATGCACCGAGCATAATTCCATTATTAAAAAGAATATAGCCAGGACCAAAAGCAGTGAATAAACCAAACAAAAAGGCAATAAATGCAACTTTGATGTTATTGATCGTAATGCCTAAAAACATGGTGGATTCCACCGATTGTTTGTAGACCGCCATCGGGTCGCCTTTGTTGATGTTGTCGATGGTCATGTTTACGTAAGAGTCGCCCATGATTAACCGCACGAAAGTGTCATCGTATGCCGCCGATAGCGCGCCTATCAGTATGGCTAATGAAAAAATGATGGCTGAAGTAAGAATATTGTGCCTCATTTCGTGCATGAGCAACGGGTAGTCAATTAACCAAAATTCTTTGAATCGGTTGCTACGCTCACGTTTATTTTTGTAAATAAGCAAATGTGCTTTGAGCGTGAGCGAATTTAAGTATTTGACAATATTGCTGCGTGGGTAAAATGTGCGTGCATAGGACAAATCGTCGGTCAGGCGAACAAATAATTCGGCGACATAATCGCTATCGTAACTTGCTTTTTTTTCCAAATATTTCTCAAATGCTTGCCAAGTTTCGGCATTTTGTTTTATAAAGCTTATTTCTTTCATTCCTATTCAGTCAAGCAGTGGACAAAAATTGTATTTATAATTTCTTCTTTCTAAGTCATTGATTAAGAAAGTATTTTCACTCGTGCGTGAGCAACATAAAAAGATCGGAGATCTGAAATTAATTGATAAAAATAGAAATAATCTTTTTAAATTTGGT
>JAOZTL010000094.1 GCA_029942205.1 Bacteroidales bacterium
AATTACTTCGGCTAGGCTCTCTATTGGCTACTGCAAATGAAAAATAAAGATTCTGATTATCCAGTATTTCATAATTTATTCCTAATTTAGGATTAAAAAAATCATAGGCTTTATACATCGAAATATTATGCTGCGTACCATCCCAATTTCGATAATCATCTACTCCATCTATCTCATAATCAATGTGTCTATATTGCAAATCGACAAATAAATTCCATTTTGTTCCGTACAGGTAATTCATTTTGATAAAAGAGTTTAGATCATTTTTCAAACCATTATTATAATAATATTCGTGTCGAATATCACTATTTGCAGCATATTTAGCCCAAATTACTTGTCCGAAATGATCGCCATCGTACTGATTTACAGCCCCTCCTACTGTTAATCCCAAATTTTTTATGGTATAATTTAATGAATAAGTCAATCCATAAAAGTCATTATCAAGCCATTTTCTACGAATCAAATCGGTAGAAGTTATTTGAAAATCTGTCGTAATAAGCGGTTCTAAGCCATAATCAGCCAAATCTTCATCCTCTTTGTACTGTTCATAATAACCAGCCCCTTTAGTGTAATGTAATGCCAAATCAAAATTTAAGGATTTAGAATATTCATGTACATAAAACAGCTGATAATGAGTTTGTTCGTAATGATCTATTTCGTTTTCGTACGAATATGGATTGTAGGTTCGGTCGGTTTTCAGCATGTCTTTTGATACGCCATACCATGCTTGATAGGTTTCTTCTTTTCCTCCAAAAAAATTAAATTTCAATAAATTCTTTTGATCCACATAAGTCGCCGAAGTAAAAAAGGATTGCAAATCGGCCGATGCACGATCAACGTAGCCGTCAGATTCTATTTTTGACAGCCTCAAATCAAATGTGAAATGCTCGTTCAATAATCCAGAACCTACTCGTACATTGCGCTTTAAACTTCGGAAAGACCCTCCAGACACATCCAATTGAGCATACGCTTTTTTATTTACACTAGTGGTTTTAAAATTAATATTTGCACCAAATGCACCAGCTCCATTTGTTGAGGTTCCCACGCCTCGCTGTATTTGTACGTTATCAACCGACGAAACCAAGTCTGGCATATTAACCCACCACACGCCATGCGATTCTGGATCATTCATCGGTATTCCATTGACAGTTATGTTGATACGAGTCATATCCGTTCCTCGAATTTTAATATTCGTGTATCCAATTCCTGCACCTGCATCCGACGATGCCACCACAGATGGCGTTAATGCAAGCAAAAAAGGAACATCTTGCCCCAAATTAACAGCTTCTATTTCCGATTTATTCATATTAGAGAAAGCAATCGGAGCATTTTGCGTTGCACGAGTAGCTTGTACGATTACTTCGTCGGTAATTATTGTTCTTTCTGCCAATACAAATTCGATCTTGTCATTAAGCGACAAATTTATAGTTTTAGAAACAGTCTCGTAACCAAGAAACCGTACTGTAACTACATAATCTTGAGTTTTCAAGTTTGAAAATGTAAATATTCCATTTTTATCTGAAAATTTCAATAAAAAAGTGTTTTCGAGCTCCACCGTAGCTCCATGCAAAATATTCCCATTAGTATCTTTCACAATGCCATTAATTGACTGAGAATAAGACAAATAACCAATTAATAGTACTCCTATTAATGAAAATAATTTTCTCATTATATATTTTTTAGTAAGTAAAAAAAAAGGGGATTATTGAGATTTTGGAGCTTTTTCCCTGTATCGGCATTATCCGTATCAGGTTCAAAGGGTTTAATTTCAGCCCGTTATATTAAAGGCACCCCTAAAATTAATAGTGCCTCAAAGGTATATAAATATTAATCGAAAACTGAAATTAAAAATAAAATAATTTTAATAAAAAATAGTTATTATATTTAGGAAGGTTTTAGATCTTTAAGATGCACACAAAAATAGCATACTATTTTAACAGAACTAATTAATTATCAACACACTACGTTATCACAAAAAAACATAAAAATAAGTTAAATAAGCTTAAAAACACGTTTAATCAAAACAAATAATTATGAAAAAAAGAAACACACTACTCGTACTTTTTATTATTGCTTTTAGCCAATTGTCTTTTTCACAAGGGCAATTTTCAATATCAGGCGGTGCAGCCGTTCCTAGTGGCGATTTTATGACTAATTTGGATCGAAATGGCTATGGATTAGATATTTCTTTCGCAAAAAAAATAGGACCTACTCCTCTTTATATTGGTTTAGGCGGAGGCTTTTATGGTTTAGGCAGTAAAGTAGAAGACCATGAATTTGAGGCAGTTATCACGGCAGGTTCTATGATAATCGATCGGATTCCATTTCATTTTCAATCAAATATTGGTAATAAAGTGATTGATGGGCACTTACTTGCTCGTTTGGTTTTGCCAATTCCATACATTCGTCCTTATGTGGAAGGCATAATCGGCTTTAATTATTTCTACACATCAACAACTATCACGAATTTAACCGAAGATGATCGCTTCAATGACCCTGATGATAACGAAATTACAAGCAAAACACAACTGTCGGATTTCGCATTAAGTTACGGAGCTGGTGCAGGTATACAGTTAAAAATAGGCAAATCGTCGTATTTTGATCTCAAAGCCGTTTACACACTAGGAGCAGAAGCCGAATATTACACAAAAGATGATATTGATTCGTGGAAAATAGACTTTAGTACAACTATTCCTGAAGAAGAAGCGGAAGATTTTGTTCCAGACTTGGATGCTTTACCCAAAACTTCACTCACTGATATTATTTTCATTCAGGTAGGTTTTACCTTTGATTTTTAAGCAAGCACTTCGTACTATTTAAGCACTTCGTGCTATTTAATATTGCTTACGCACTTGTGCAAATCTATCGCTATCAATAACTTACAAGTAATATTGAAATTTCAAAAGTGTAGCTTAATTATATTTCACTACTTATTTTTATTTTATATTCCTGTTTCGATACGAAACATAAACAAAAAAAGCTATCCCAAATGGATAGCTTTTTTTATGATTTATTTTTTTGTTGAAGAAATCAACATTTTCTAATTATTCTTTCTAATATTGATTTTCAATATGAGTAAGAAGAAATTAAAAATCTTATTTTTCTACTTTTAATACATCAGCAATTGCTTTTTCAAATGTTTCTTTAGGTAATGCACCTACTGCCATTTGTGGTTGTCCTTCTTTAGGAACGAACAATAATGAAGGAATACTCTGAATTCCAAACATTCCTGCTAACTGCTTTTCTTGCTCTGTATCAATTTTATACACGTTAATCTTACCATTGTATTCTTCTTGCAACTCTTCCAAAATAGGAGCTACCATTTTACAAGGCTGACACCAGTCTGCATAAAAATCGATTAAACAAGGTACTTCTCCTTCAAATTTCCACTCTTTGTTTGCTTCGTAATCAAAAACTTTTTGCTTAAAAGTTTCTTCAGACAAAAATTCTACTTTCGCCATGTTGTTTAATTTTATTTATTAATTAAATTATTGTCTCAGGTCTTCGACCTTTTCATAGTTGCTCATGCACTTGTATAATATAAACTAAATAAGTAATTTATAAACAAGTAATATACAACTAATTTTGTCCACCTAAGTAATTATTCAAATTTAGAAAAGGATAATCAAATTACATACCAAAGCCAAAAAAACCGTTTATACTACTATTATTCGATAATTAATTGTAATTTTGTCATCGTTTTTCACGGTTTGTCATTGAATGAAACTAAAAACTGCCAAATTAGGTATTCATCTCTAAAATTCAATTTTAAATGACTAATTTATACTATCATTACTGAAATATCTTAAATGATACGGAAGCTTCATGGAGGAATTTATTAATGTTGCTCACGATAGAGAATGATTAAATTACAATACTTTACAAGATTTAAACAAATGAAAAAGCACTTAACACATCCTATTTTTCAAATAGTATCAAAAATAATCACTAAAAATCAACAAGAAGCCTATGTTATTGGCGGATTTGTTCGTGATTTGATTTTACAACGAGAATCAAAAGACATTGATATTGTGGTAATTGGAAGTGGAATAAATTTAGCAAAATCTGTTGCTAAACAAATTGGGAATACAAAAGTTAGTGTTTTCAAAAATTTTGGAACAGCCATGCTTCAGCACGATGGCAGCGAAATAGAATTTGTTGGAGCACGAAAAGAATCTTATCAGCGTCATTCACGCAAACCAATCGTAGAGAATGGCTCATTAAGTGATGACCAAAATCGTAGAGATTTCACAATTAATGCATTGGCTATCAGCCTACATGCCGATAATTATGGTGAATTGCTAGATCCATTTGACGGCTTGACAGATTTAAAAAATAAAATTATTCGCACGCCTCTTGCACCAGACACTACATTTTCAGATGATCCGTTACGCATGATGCGTGCTATCCGTTTTGCTTGTCAATTAAACTTTAAAATCGAAGAGAAATCACTCGACGCAATTAAAAAGAATAAAAATCGCTTAAAAATAGTTTCGCAAGAACGTATTATTACCGAATTAAATAAAATAATGTTAACGGATAAGCCTTCGGTTGGTTTCAAATTATTGGATAAAACAGAATTATTAGATATATTCTTTCCTGAATTGACCAAACTAAAAGGTGTGGATACGATACAGGGCAGAAGTCATAAAGATAATTTCCTCCACACATTGCAAGTAGTCGATAATATTAGTCAAAAAACAACAGATTTATGGCTTCGTTGGGCTGCATTATTACATGATATTGGCAAAGCAAGAACGAAAAAATTCCAAGAAGACAGATGGACATTCCATGGACATGAAGTCGTTGGCGCAAAAATGGTAACACGTATATTCAAACGCTTAAAATTACCATTGAATGAAAAAATGAAGTATGTCGAAAAATTAGTTCTTTTGCATCTTCGCCCAATTCCTTTAGTCGAGGATATTGTAACAAATTCAGCTCTTCGGAAATTATTATTCGATGCAGGTAATGAAATTGATGATTTAATGATTTTATGTGAAGCAGATATTACTTCACAAAACGACCAAAAAGTTCAAAGATACATCAATAACTTCAAAATTGTACGCCAAAAGTTAGTAGAAGTAGAAGAAAAAGATCGAATACGTAATTTTCAGCCACCTATCGACGGTGCCGAAATCATGCAGCTTTTCGGATTATCGCCATCACGCACTGTCGGTTTATTAAAAAATGCGATAAAAGATGCCATTTTGGAAGGAATAATCCAAAATAGTTACGATGATGCATTCACTTTTTTACTCCTTGAAGCAAAAAAATACCAGCTTCAACATCAAAAATGATTAGTTCGTCAAAAAAAAACGGCATTCTATAATAAGCTTCGATTTGTATCTATTTTTTGAGTAAATTTACGTCAACACTTTTTATTCAAACAATAATGTACATTATCTATTCATAAGCAAGGCAGGAAACAGAATTAATCCGCTTAAATTCCTAAAAAGAATGTTAAATACACAAGATCAACTAGTTATACTATCAGATTTGAAGCAAGAAAATACCATACAACAATCAGCTAATGACACAAAAATGCTAAGTAATTTGCTCAAAGATAATCTTTTGCAAATAAACCAAGCAGGCGTTATTCTTGATTTTAATCATCAAAATTGTTCTATTTTCATAAAAAAACTAAGTAAAAATAGTAACATTAAAGATATTTTTCCTAATCATATTTTATCATTACTACAGGAAAGCATAGCAGAAGTACAAGCTCAAGAAAATAATTTGAGTTTCCACATTTCAGAAGAAATAGCAGATAAACAAAAAAATTATGAAATACGAATCGAGCGTATTGATGAAAAAAATATTTTACTCATCATCCGAGAATTAGAAAAGACTCTTGCTAAAAAAGCCTCTGCACGAAAATCTATTTTTGAATCTAAATTTTTACATTTTTCAGAATTATTGCCCCAAACTGTGTTTGAATGTAACTTACAAGGCGATATTCAGTTTATAAACAAAAATGGCTTAAAGTTACTTGGATATTCTCAAACGAGCCTAAACCCTGATTTTAATATCAAGCACATTGTCGCACCTTCGGAAATTCGTAAATTAAGTGAATTTTTCTTAAAATCTATTTCTTCTCGAAAATTTAGTAAAGAAGATTTTTTTGCTCAACAAAAATCGGGTACTCTATTTCCTGCGGTATTGCACATTAGTCCTATGATGCAAGAAAATAAGGCGATTGGTTTTATTGGAATCCTATTTGACATTTCTGAGCAGAAAAAAATAGAATCAGAATTTGCAGTTGCACAAAAAATGGCAAAAGAAGCAAACGAATTAAAATCTGTCTTTTTGGCTAATTTATCTCACGAATTGCGTACGCCAATGAATGGCGTTTTGGGATTCAGTGAGTTACTAACATTTGAAGAAAATCTAAGTACCGAAGCCAAAGAGTATGTCAATATTATAAATAAAAGTGCCATTCATTTGCGAAGCATGATTGATGATATTATTGATTTGGTAAAACTGGATCAAGGTGAAATTAAAATTTCCGAAAATCGATTTAATTTGAATAATTTAATGAATGATGTTTATGTTTTTTATAAAAATAACATTCATTATTTAAAAAAAGACATTGAATTAATTGTATCTAATTCACTGACAGATAGTGATTCTGAAATTCTTTCCGATTCGTACAAATTAAAGCAAATATTAAATAATTTATTAAGTAATGCCGTTAAATTTACAGAAAGTGGCAAAATAGAAATTGGCTACATTCTAAAAAATCCAAAAACACTTTTATTTTATGTGAAAGATACAGGAATTGGCTTGACCGAAGACGTTCGTAAAAATATTTTCACACGCTACAAGCAAGCAGATAACGCCATTACTCGCAAATATAACGGTAATGGTTTAGGATTATCGATTTCTAAAGATTTAGTGAATATGCTAGGAGGTGAACTTTCGGTAGAATCTCCTTCAGAAAAAGGTTCTACTTTTTATTTCACACTTCCCTTTAATCGCTAAATTTATTTAGTCTTTTTTATTATACTTATTCCTCCTAAAAAGTCAAGGAATCGTCTAAATCCATCAACAATTAATAACAAATAAAGAAATGTGCTTGTAAACCAAATAAATAGAATATTAAAAGTAATCGTATCAAAATAAAAACCTAAAAACTTTTTTTGAGAAGAATACAGCAAAGCTCTTCCATAGTTATTTGTTGGACTCATATAAATAGGGTCATTCTGCTGCAAAATTAAGCCATCTGCGGTTTCAACGAGCTCTTTATTTCCTTTATTCAACACAAGATCCCTCAATTTTTCATTTCGATAATTATTCTTAAAACTCGCAACAGCTTCATTACCTCCCATTTTTTGCTGCAAACTTTCTCCTAATCTATCCTTTTCTTTTTTCACTTTTTCTACCTCATTTTGGAAGTATTTTTTTATAACATCAAGATATTCAACGATTTCAATAGATACTTTTTCGGAATAATGCTCGTACACCAAACTGTCTTTGCTTGGGAAGGGTAATTTATATTTTTGTTCAAATTCAATTATATACCGATGCATAATCTTCAAATCCTTAATAACTAGCTCCTTTTTTTGTTCAGATTCAATGCGCATCCAGCTATCTGTCGCTTTAGTTTCTAGTTTAGGAATCAACAAAGCACTAATGTAGTTTAATTGACTTTTCCGTTTATCGATGTCAAAATATATCTTTTCATATTCATTTTCTTTATACTGTGCTACGGCCAATGCTTCGTATGCCCAGCGTGATGTCATCACGTCTCCTATCAAAGGAACATATTCTTGAGATGCAAAGTTACGGTTCAATTCATCAAAACGCACAACCACTCCACTGAATAATAATTGAGGAACGATTACAAAAGGTATTGTAATATAAATAGTTACAACAGAATTTAAGCTTGCCGATAGGTTTAATCCAATCATATTGGAAGTAGCAAAAGTTGAAAATAAAATAGCCCAATAAATTAAATTCATCCCTTTTATTTCCAAAATAAAGTTCCCAACCAATACAAATGATAAGCTTTGAATTGCAGATAAAGTAAACAAAATCAATATTTTAGAATTCAAATAACTAAACCTACTCAAATTCAGAAAAGATTCTCTCTGTAAAATACGCCTATCTCTAATTATTTCTTCTGCACTAGCAGTAAGTCCCATAAATATAGCAACAATCACGCTCATGTATAAATAAGCTGTTATATTTGGATTTTCGCTAAATAAGTATTGAAGTGGATTTTCAGGTGTTCCGACTATATATTTTATAAAATAGCCTAAAATAATTGCTAATAAAGGAGCTTCCAAAAAATTAATTAACAAATACTGTTTATTTGTTATCTTAGCTAATAAATCTCTTGTCGAAAATATCTTCATTTGTATAATCCGACTAGGTATTTTGAAGTAATTTTTGGGTAGTTCTGTTTTTTCATCGAGAACTTTTACTTTTCGCTTCGATTCTATATTATCTTCATAAAGTTTATTCCATTCTTGCGGTGTTACTTTACGTGTTCGTAAAAGCTTTCCGTATTCATTAACTATCTTTGCTTCAAGTATTTGCAATATTTGTTCGGGATTTACATTTCCGCATGAAGGGCACTCACTCTCATCGGCTTTTACATGGTTACTCACCGTTTTGAAGTATACAACTGCATCTACAGGATTGCCATAATACACAGGAAAACCACCTTTGTCAAGAATAAGTAAGCGATCGAAGAGTTTAAATATTTCGGAAGAAGGCTGATGGATATTTACAATAACTAATTTTCCTTTTACAGTTTGCTCTTTCAGCAAAGTCATTACGGTCTCAGAGTCCATCGAAGACAGACCAGACGTAGGCTCATCAACAATCAAAATGGAGGGTTCACGCATCAATTCCAAAGCAATATTCAGGCGTTTGCGTTGTCCTCCGCTTATGAATTTATTTAACGGATCGCCTACTTTCAAATCACTAATAGCATTTAAGTCCAAGTCATTCAATATTTTATCGATAACTTCGGCAATTTTTTCTTCGCTAAAATTACTAAAACATAACTTTGCATTATAATAAAGATTCTGATACACAGATAATTCTTCTATCAACAAATCATCTTGAGGAACAAAACCAAGTACGCCTTCTATTTTTTTCCTATCTTCATACAAGTCATAGCCATTTATGGTAATACTTCCCGAATTTAGTCTATAATTTCCATTAAAAACGTTTAATAAAGTTGATTTACCAACTCCACTACCTCCCATTATTCCTATCC
>JAOZTL010000095.1 GCA_029942205.1 Bacteroidales bacterium
TGTTTTTCTATTGATGACTCCAATACATGAAAGCCCTGATAAAAAAACAGTTGCTATTGCGTGTAAAGATTGGACAGTGAAAGCTTATCATCTCGAAACCAAGAAATGGACAATTATTAAAGGGCATATTGCTCCTGTGGTAAGTGTAACGTATACACCAAACGGAAAATTCATCATCAGTTCGGCACAAGATTCTCAAACAAAAATATGGGATGCTACAACAGGCGTAGAAGTATTGACGCTGGTGGGGCTTGAAAAAATAGGCGAATACGAAGGCGAAACTGTTGATTTTGTTGTGATTGCTCCAAACGGACGATACGATGGAAGTCCTGCAGGAATCGAAAAGTATATCTTTTTTGAGAAAGATGGCAAACGCTTACCTGCCAATACTTACAAAGACAAATGCTATACACCTAATTTATTAGGAAAAACATTAGGTCTTGATTTTATTGATTTTACAACGAAAGAGTAAAATCTTCTATGTTATACTAAAATGCTGCAATAATTATGAAAACAAAATGTTTCTTTTTCACTTTATTTTCTTTACAAAATTATTCTATAGCTAAACTATGTAAGAATTTTGTACATCAATAACACAAAAAATAAATCATTTTTAGAATCATAATTATTACCACAATTTAGTATATCTGTAACAGTAAGATTGATTAATCTAAGATCAATCTTACTGTTTTATAAAATTTCACAAACGCATTAATGATGGTAATCACACAAAAAATGAATATAAATTCAAATGAATCGAAAGAAAAAACGATTCTTTTTCGTGAAAGCTTTGTGTTTGTTTTGGATCTGATAAGATACACCGAGTTGCTCGAAAAAAAGAAAAAAGATTCGCTCGCCAAGAAATTATTTGAAGCAGGAACTACTTTTGGTAAAACGGTAAACGAAGCTAGATTTGTAGAAAAAAATGAAAAATTGTACTGTAAATTAAAAAAAATGAAAAAAAATGCACAAAATATGAAGTATTTACTTCAATTGTGCAAATATTCAGCTACATATCCAAATCCAAATAATTTGATTTCGGATTTAGATACACTTACCTATAGAATTTTAAAAATATCAGAAACTTTAAAATAATTAAATTAACAAAAAACGAACTAGCCAGAATCTTTAACATTTTTATTATCATGAAATTACTGCTAATATCCTTAATTATGATTTTATCATCTCTGTTTTCTTTTGCTCAGAAACCTAAGTATGAAATAATTCACTCAGAAGTTGAATTTTATGAATTTAACTCAGCGAGAGATCATATTTATATTTATACCAAAGGCAAATTGTCTTTTTATGATATAAATGAAAATAAATTATCTGTTATAGATGCAAACTGTAATGCTAAAACTGTTCGTCTTGTATTTCCACTTTTTCTTGCTAAAACAGGATTAATGTATTTTGTTACCGATGAGTATGTTTATGAAATTGAAGAAGGGCAGGTTCTAAAAAAAATCCCTTTTATTTACGATGAATATCAGAGTGGAGCTATCAATGCCGAATGGAGAAAAAATGAAGAACACAAAATGAAAGTGTTCAATAAATTGGTGGCTGATTATAAGGATAATGATATTCAAAAATTGATGACCGAAATCTATATTTTGAATTATAAAGATGGACACTCAGTTGCATTTGAGCGTAAGCGCATGAAAAATAGGAATTTGACAAATGAAAATAAAACAAAAATATTGAAATATGTAAATCAAATAGAGCTGGATACCGATACATCATTTATTTGTAAATCAAGCAAAGGTGGACTTGTAAATTATTTTGACACAAATAAATTAGTTATTAAAGAGAAGTCTTATTCGTGTCGCAAAGAGCATTTTATGTCCTTATCAAGTGATTGTAAATATAAAATTTCTATAAGCTTTAATAACAAAACTGTCAAATTAAAAGATACCCAACGAAGACCCAGATATAGTTATGCAAACAGCGAAAGAGTTCGTGTGGAATTAAACAGATACTTACCAAATTCAAAATATATCACAGATGCAAGTGGTAATGTATATATATTGTTTTGGGAAAATAACAAGCATAATTTAGTTAGTGTCAGTTTCTAATCTGAATAATTCAGAAGCAATCCGGCAGTAGTCAGACAAGTTTTATCCATTTCTAAAAATAGTAATAAAAACATCACTTTTATACGCTACCAATCTTTTTTCTACTACCATTATCGAAAAAGAGATAATACGCTAGTAATCACTTAAAACCAACAAAGTATAATCAAATTATATACAACTTAAAATATTAAAATTATGTCAACACCATTAGGATTTATGATTTGGAGAGACGAAGATGATTTTTGTCCTCCTGGAGAAACTGCATCTTTTTATGATGGGCAATGCATTAGTTTATTGCATAAAGCAAAGAAATTTGTAGAAGAGAGCGGAAAAGAATTGTCTGAAATAGAATTTAAAATGCAGCTTGAACAAAATGGGCAGATAAAAGCTGAACATTCCTTCAAAACAGAGGATCTGAACAGCTTTTGGTTAATTGCTGATCCAGCAGAATCTGACGAAAATGGAACATTTACAGCTGTTTTTCTATCTGAATTTGCAAATTCGCCAGCAGGTGAACACAATTACACGCTTAAAGTGTTTGCTAACGAAGAACTATTCAACAAAGGAGATTTACTATATAATAGTGATGGTACAAATGCTATTTTTAAAGAATTAATTCCTAAATTTAACGATATTTCAGGAACTCGGGATCAAGCAAACAAAGCGCATCAATCAGAGTATGCTCAACAACAAGCCGATGAGGCGAGAGCGCAAGATGCAGCAAGAGATTATAAAATTCATATTGAAAATACAGATACTGGGCATACCAAGTATATTCTTTCGACTCATCAGCAGACCTTATCAGAAACAATATATGAAGTAACACCTCGCAATACCATTACATTAGATCTATTCAGAGGTTCTGAATTTGAATTAAGGTATTACGATCAGGATTCGTCGAAAGACAATGCATTACTTATTGCTATGGTAGATGAGGCGTGTCATGATAACAAATATTCGGTAAGTTGATGAGCAGATATTTAATACTGCTAAATAAATAATTAAACTAACCATTAAATTTAAAATTATGAAAAAATTAACATTTTTTGCAATACTATTTTTATTTACAGCAACACTGTTTGCACAAACAGCGCCAGCTGACGGAAGTGGAACTTCCGCTGATCCATATGTAATTAAAACATTATCTGAATTAAAGTGGATTTCAGAAAATCCCAGCAGTTGGGATAAACATTTTTCACAAAGAGCAACTATTTCTATTAACTCAATAGGCTGGGATGATGGCAAAGGTTTTACCCCTATTGGAAATAACACAACTCCTTTTACAGGAAGCTACACTTGTTATCCGTATTATGCTATTCAAACTATATTTATAAATAGACCTTCTGTAGATTATATAGGTCTATTTGGGAAAATTCAGGATGCATATATTGAAAATGTAACTTTATATTGTAACGTTACAGGTCAGGAACACGTAGGTGGACTAGTCGGTTATGCCGATGGTAACTCTATAATTTCAAAATGTAAAGTAGTGGGCCAAGTTAATACTTTAGGTTCAGGTCTTTCTGAAAAAGCAATAGGCGGGCTGGTTGGTACAGTTGCTGGTAATACGCTAGTAAAAAATTGCTCTTCAAGGGCTTTGGTAAACAGAACAGGTACTGCATACAACCAAGTAGGTGGATTAATTGGCTATTTTATTAGCGGAAGTGTTCTTAATTGCTATGCAACAGGCAAAGTTACGCCTGGGGCATCAGGTTGGTCTGGTGGTTTAATAGGAAGAATGGGAAGTCCGACTTTACCAGTAACCGGTTGTTTTTGGGATAAAGAAACATCAGAGATCAACCACAGTGCCGCAGGTATAGGAAAGACTACTGCCGAAATGAAAACAATGTGTACTTTCTTTGATGGAACAGAAGCTGCTTGGGATTTTAAAGGCTCATCAAGAAACGGATCAGATGATATTTGGGGGATGAGTTCTCAATTAGATGGCTATCCTTTTATTTATCGTTCTAATTTAAGCCATACTGCTACATGCGCGACTGCTTCAGAGCCTGTCAACACTACAACTACTACAACAACTACTAATAATACATCAACATCAACAACAACTACTAATACAACTACTACGGCAAAAGTTAGTGGATCAATTAAATACACACTTGATGGACGGTCTTATAAAACATTTAAAGTTGTAGATGGATATATAAAGAAAGGTAAAGCAGGTGATGTTATATATCTAGCAAATTATAATATTGCTAAAGGACCTATGAAAACGAGTGTTTTGTTAAAAGTTAATTTGAATGCACCTTTTAAAATAGGTACTCATACTTTTGCTCCTAGAGGGAAATGCAAGGCAAATTTAGTGTTAGGAAAAGTAGACAAGCTTATTAGTAAGGCAACTGGAACAATCGTATTTAAGAGTAAATCGAATGGAACAATTAAACTTAAATCGGGAGTAATTTCTATTAATGGATCTTTTTCTGGATTACGAATTAAAAAATAGTTTATTTTCATAATTCATTGTTAATCATGCTATTTATCTGTCTTGTGATAACGGTGAAATCAAGAGTAGAAAGTATTAAGGAGAGAGAGTTTTTGTTTATAGCAGAGCTTTTCAGGCTAAAATATGCTAATTTCCTTTCTACTTTCTACTAATATTGTGCTTATAACAAAGAATCAATCAATTATTAATAATGAAAAATCAAGAACTAAAATGCCCAAATTGTGGAGCAAAAGTATCTGAAAATACTGCAAAATGCGCTTATTGTAATTTTGTGCTTGCCGATAAAAACGCTATTCAACAAATTGATGATTCTATCCTGCAAATAGAAAACTCCATACTGGAATTAAACAAATTCTCGGCAATTTCGCTCAAAGAGCTTGCTTTGATTTTAAACGTAATCTCATTTTTGATTATAAATATTGCGTATTATATAGATGTGGAGTCTCTAAACTTGTTTTTTGTAACCATTGAAATTATACTTATTGCTTCTGTTTTTATAAATAGATACACTCGTCGGTTTGTTTTCCGATTTATTCCTACCAAAAGAACCTGTAAAAATAATTTGAATGAATTTTCTAAGCTTTATCCACAAAATACCAAGCTGGAAGAATTAAGACAGAATTTTAATATTCGTATTGAAATTATTAATAAGAAAATTTGGAAAAATGCAATTATTACAACAATCATTTTTGTATTCATATTTGCTGGTTTATTTTCTCTCCGATTTATTTCTTCTGATAATAATTTAGACATTGATTTTATGGACACAACGATTTGTATTCATCCCAAAGAAATTATTATCAATAGCAAATATGCAGAGAATATTCAAATCTTGGACAAAGACTTTGATATAATATTCACCAAAAATAAAAGAGGAATATTGATGGAATTAAAGCCAATCACTTTATCGCTTGTTGATAGTACGATGATTGAACATTTCAGTTTCTTTAATATAAAAATAAGTTTGGCAAACGAGAAAGGTGAAATATTAAGTGTAAAGAATGAAACTGGACAAATAATATTTTTCCCTCCATTTGAAGAAAATGAATTTTTTATTGACTCATTGATACAAAAAATAGAAACTGATTCCTATTTTCATAAAAAAAATCAAGTAGATGATTATATCAAACTATTGGAAACGACGCAGAACTGTATTCTAATTATTGAATGTAATTCGAAATCATGGGAAGAGCCTTTTTTCTAAGGTCTTTAACCTTTTTGATGTGGCTTACACATTTGTTGTGCTATAATCAAAATAAATATCAAAACAGACGAAATCTAATAATCGTGTTTTTAGTTATTAATACCATTTGTTATGAATACAGAAACTAAAAAATGTCCGTCCTGCAAGGCAAGTATCCCTTTAATATCAAATATTTGTTTTTTTTGTGGCAAAGAATTAACAGAAATATCCAAAAAAACATCTGAAAGAGAATTGATGTCAAATATCGAGAAAAGTATAACTGTAATTGATGAAATAAAGAAGCCCGAAGTGTTTAATTTTGTTTTCAAACGAGTAACATTAGGCTTTACAATCTCTATACTGATCACTTTTTTTTATTTAATAGCAAATGATTGTAGATTTCCTATTGTAGTGGTAATTATTTACGGTATTCTTGGAATTTTTACTTTTTTATTAGCGATACCCAATAAAAAATTAATTGTTAATTTTTATAAAAATTTGACGTATGAAACATTTAATTTTAATAAATATAAAGGTCTTTATGCTCTTTATTATTCCGATAGTTCGGAAATAAATGAAAATACCGAAATTTTTAGAAAAAAAATCGAAAATGCAAAAGCTCAAGTAAAAAAGATGAAAAAAAGAGCAAGGAATATTCTTTTTCTTTTTTTTATGACATTAAATACGGTGATTTTGTTTGTTACAGGAGGAGTTATTCGGTTTTATACGATGCCGTTTGTCGATACGATAACCATTCCTATGCAAACCAAAAATATCACCATTAATGGAGATTTAGAGAACAATATGGAATTGTTAGATACGACTTATAATTTGCTTATTGAGAAAAGTGCTAATAGTTCTTATGATTTTTATATTAGTTTGGAGCTAAAATTTAAAATAAACAAATACAACCTGACGAATGAGGAAGGAAATTTTCAAAATGCTTTTCTCACTTTTGTCGATAAAAACAACGAAGAATATGACATGGTGCAGCAACATAGCTTCTATGCTTCGGGCAATAATTATTCATTTATCGACAAAGACAATGTTACTCTGACGTTTTGGAACACCATAAGCAGTATGCAAGACTTGAATCGCTTTATTATCGAAGCCAACCGAAGCCCGAATATGTTGATAGAAACAAGAAGACCTTAATCTCGCTAAGACCGAAAACCTAGTGCATGCAGCCCATATAAACGTCTGTATATTTGATGTATGCTGTTTTATAATGCGTTTTTACAAATGCTAGTGCTTTGCTCAGTTCTGGACTCCCTTTCGAGTGATTGGAAACAATAATGATGTAATAATTGGGAGTAAAACCCTCGAAGCCATTTGTATATTCAATAGATACATAATTTCCATTATCGTAGCCTCTTGGATAATACATTGGAAATTCATAGCCAGCTCCATCGCAGTCTTTAGGCGACATGCTTAAGCCTATTGTTGCATTTTCCAACATGTCGCGATAGTCTAATTTGTAGTTTAGTTTTTGGGCTACTTTTTGGGCTAAAACTTTCATGGCATCGTAGTTTTTTCCTGCAGCAATAATTACGAAGCCTTTTCTTTCTGTTTGATCAAAATCTTGGGCTTGAACGTGTGATAGTGCAAAAAATGCAACGAGTAAAAAGATTATTTTTTTCATTTGTTTAAATTTTGGATCTGAAATTATTATTTTGATAGCAATTTAGTATAACGTTTTAACGAAGTATTTTATTGAATAGTACGTATTTACAGAATATTGATTATGAAATTTTTTTCACAAGTACGTAAGCAACATCAAAAAGGTCGAAGACTTTAAGAGTACAAAATTAAGTACCTAATTATTTCTTGATAACAGATTGATGATGAAAATTCTTTCATAAGTGCGTAAATAATATCAAATAGCACGAAGTGCTTATAGTGAAAAGAAAATAATTAATAAAATAGCTGGTACACCAATAAAAATAGATAAACCCAGTTGAAAATTTTTTTTTTGACTGAGCTTATTTTGGGTTACCAAATGATGAATAAAAACCGTAATCAGAGCTAGTACCAGTCCCACAATCATTCCGAAAACGCCTACTATTATTGCATAATCGCTAGTTCCTGCCATACTTGTTGCATGTGCTAATTCAGGAATAAGTAAAAGACTAACGAGAATAAGAATTAATATTATTTTTTTCATCTTTTTAAGTTTATTTTGTTTACGAATAAGCTTTGTGTTATATATAAGTGAAATATCTTATAATAATTCAATGCTATCAATAACCCAAATTTCCATTTCATCTCCTCCATCATGTTCATTAACAATTGTTTTTTTATGATAAGAAATATTGAATTTTTCACCCACAAATTCAGGGTTTGGAATGCCATCAGGAGCATCTTCTGGGTACGAATCAAATTTGTATTTATTGTATAATCCGTCAGCCATTTCCATAAAAGTATACTTATATCCCAATTCGGTAGTAAAAGTATAATAAACAAAATCACCCATTTGAAAATCGGAAAAAGTAACAACAATTGGGCTTCCATCAATTATTTCGTAATCATCAATAATTTTAAGTTCAATAGGATAAGGCTCACCCATGGCTTCGCCTGTATAAACTTCTAGTATTTGATATTTGATAAAGAATTGTTTTTCAGTATCTGTATTTTTCAGAATATCATTTTCTATTTCGATTTGTGTTTTTGAGACAGTTTTTTTATTTACTAAATCATAATGTGCAGCAAAAATTAGATCTCTTTTTTTGTCAGAGTACATATCATTAAATTCTGGTTCTCTATCTAATATCTCCGAATTGGAGTAATAATAATATTCCTCAATAATGTTTGCACCAATGGTAGAAAGATATTCGCCATAGCCTTTCAAAAAATCACCACTCACGAGTATTGGATTGGGAAATTCTAATTCTTCGGGTATTTCTTCTATTACTTCAGGATCAATGGTTCTTGTTAGTTCGATACTTCCGTCATCGTTAATTTTATATTTTTTGGTTGTCTTTTTTGTGTGGTTTGCTGGTTCTGATTCGTTTTCAACATTCCATTCTTTTTTCCAGTCAATGGTTTCAAATTCTAAATTTTTATCCATTTTTCCTTCTGAGAAAAAATTATATCCTTCTAAAAACAAAGTGTACGAAAAAGGCATAGATGCTATAATTTTACCTGTTTTGGATATTGTATAAAGCTTATAGTTTATCGGTAAATCGTCTGTTCCAATATTTGCATTATCAAATATAAAGATAATATCAAACGATTTTTCAAAGGACGGATATCCCAAAACAATATGGGTCATCAAAAGAATCTTTTTTTCTTTCAGCCGTTCCTGCAGATATGATTCAAGCATCATATTCCTCCGCTTTTTTCCTGATGAAATCTTGCCATTTCGGATCCCCAAATGCATCGGCAATGGTAAAGATATCCTTATCCCCTCTTCCGGACTGGTTGATCAGAAGGATGTCGTTCG
>JAOZTL010000096.1 GCA_029942205.1 Bacteroidales bacterium
TCAAGTATCGAAGGAATGCGGAAAATAGCCGAAAACTTAGAGAAAGTTTATGTTCAAAAAAAAGAACGAATATTTTCAATTGGCGAAACAGGCGATGCTTTTTACATTGTTCTTGACGGAGAAATACGTATTCACGATAAAAATGACTACTCGTACTCTGTAATACGAAAAAATCAGTATTTTGGTGATTATGCATTATTAGATTCGACAGTTCGTGCAGCATCTGCAACAGCGATGGTGGATACGGAAATGTTACGCATATCCAGATCTAGTTTTGTGCAATTAATGGCTGGTAATATTAATATTATGCGAGGTGTTATTAGTTCATTGATAGAAAAAATACAAACTCAAGTAGAATTAGAGAAAAAAATAGAGAAACGAAATCGAATTTTACAACAACAGAAAGAAGAAATTCGTACACAGCATGATGCATTAAGTTTGCAACATTTTGAAATAGAGAAGCAACGTGATCAAATTGTTGTGAAAAACACCATGCTAGAGGAACAAACAGAAGAAATAACGGTACAGCGTAATGTTTTAGCAAAAAACCAGTCAGAATTAAGAAGTAGTATCCATTATGCAGAAAACATACAAAAAGCATTACTGCCAATAAAGAAAAAAATTAAAAAGTCATTACCCGAAAGTTTTGTGTTTTATCGCCCAAAAGATATTGTTAGTGGTGATTTTTATTGGTTCAAAAAAACAAAAAATCGGATTCTTTTAGCTGCTGGTGATAGCACTGGACATGGTATTCCTGGTGCTTTTATGAGTATTCTTGGCATTTCAGCACTAGATCAAATAGTAAAGAAAAGCAGTTTTGATGATGTCTCCAAAATTTTAACGAAATTACGTAAAAAAATTAAAAAATTCTTGCATCAGAATACAGATGACAGTGTTTTGCGAGACGGAATGGATATGGCTATTTGTTCGATTAATTTGGAAGAAATGCAAATGCAGTTTGCAGGAGCTTTCCGTCCATTATATCTCATCAGAAAAGGTGAATTAATTGAATATAAAGGTGATAGACAACCAATTTCGGTTTATGTGAACGAGAAAAAATTTACAAAACATAGTATTTCATTACAAAAAGATGATGTTTTTTATATTTTCTCCGATGGATATGTAGATCAATTTGGTGGCGAGCAGAAGAAAAAAATGAAAATAGTACGCTTCAAAGAGCTTTTACTTCAAATTTCTCATTTATCTATGAAAAAACAGCATAAAAAAATAGAGGAATACATGGAAAAATGGCAGCAAAATATGGAACAAGTGGATGATATGCTTATTATTGGATTTAGATTCTAAGATTTTAGACTTATTTATTATAAAATAAGACAATATAGATAGTCCAAAATAATAAAACAGACGAAGTCTGAATTATGCTGAAATTAAGAAATATTGTTACTTTTCTTTTGAAACAAAAGAAAAAAAAAATAGCTTGGTTATTTTTAGGAATTTCCTTCCTTTTATTTTTGTTCATACTCCCTGATCCATTGTTTGATACGCCATACTCTATGGTTATCGAAGATCGTAATCAAAACCTACTGGGCGCACACATTGCAGATGATGAACAATGGCGATTTCCAATAACTGACAGCATTTCCGACGAATTTGAAAAATCAATTTTAACATTTGAAGATAAACGGTTTTTTTATCACCCAGGCTTTGATCCATTAGCTTTTGCACGTGCTATTTGGTTGAATATCAAAGCAAAAAAGATTGTTAGTGGCGGAAGTACGCTAAGTATGCAAGTTATTCGTTTGTCTCGAAAAAACACAAACAGAACTGTTGGAGAGAAAATTATCGAAATAATACTTGCTCTTCGGTTAGAATTGACATTCTCCAAGCCAGAAATACTACGTCTGTATGCTTCTCAAGCTCCTTTTGGCGGTAATATTGTTGGTATCGAAGCCGCTTCGTGGCGGTATTTTGGACTGAAACCTAGACAGTTATCGTGGGCACAGAATGCATTATTGGCAGTTTTACCCAACAGTCCGTCTTTGATTCACCCTGGAAAAAACAGAAAACGGCTATTCGAAAAAAGAAATAATTTGCTGCATAAATTGCATCAAAATAGAACGATTGATAGTGAAACTCTCGAACTTGCACTAAGCGAATCATTGCCTGATAAACCTAAAGCTTTCCCTCAACTGGCACAGCATATATTGATGAAAATCAGGCAGAAACAAATTTCAAAGAAAAAGGTGATCACCACTTTAGACATTGAAATTCAGCGACAAGTAAACCGTATTGTTGAAAAACATCATGAAAGATTGACGATGAACGGAATCAATAATTTGGCTGCAATCGTTATCGAGGTCGAAACCAATAATATTCTCGCCTATGTCGGGAATGTGAATAGCACGAGTGATGAAAACGGGAATATGGTGGATGTGCTTACTGCCGAGCGAAGTACAGGTAGCATATTGAAGCCTTTTTTATATGCAGCCATGCTTACTTCTGGCGATATTCTTCCTAATTCATTAATTGCAGATATTCCTATCCAGCTAGGAGGCTATTCTCCAAAAAATTACGCCATGGGCTATGACGGCGCAGTGCCTGCCAGTAGGGCTTTGGCACGATCGCTCAATGTACCTGCGGTACGTATGTTGGCTAAGTATGGAGTACCAAAATTCCACTTTTTATTGAATAAAATAGGCATGACAACAATCACGCAAGCTCCTGATTATTATGGACTTTCGTTAATACTCGGCGGTTGTGAAGGTAAGTTGGAAGAAATTGCAGGAGTTTATGCAGGAATGGCTCGTACATTGCTTCATTATCAGTCTTATAGCGGAAAATATAATAAATCAGATTATTATCTACCAAATATTGATAGTCCCAAAAATAAAGAAAAAAACATCAATTTGGAAGAAGCTTCATGGTTTTCGGCTGCTGCCATTTGGCATACTTTTCAGGCTATGGTGGAAGTAGAGCGACCTGATGCCGAAAATATGTGGGAGTATTTTGACGGATCGCAACGCATTGCTTGGAAAACAGGAACTAGCTTTGGTTTTCGTGATGCGTGGGCTATTGGATTGACTCCCAAGTATGTAGTAGGAGTGTGGGCAGGAAATGCCGATGGTGAAGGTCGCCCAAGCTTAATTGGTGTGCAAGCTGCTGCACCTGTTTTATTTGATATTTTTGATTTATTACCTAAGTCAGATGATTGGTTTCAAATGCCTTATGATGATTTAATTAAAGTAAATATTTGTGCTAAAAGTGGCTATTTGGCAAGCGAAATTTGTGATGAGATCGATTCTGCTTGGATTCCATCGACGGGGCTGCGATTTGATGTTTGTCCATATCATAAATGGATACATTTAGATCCTTCTGCTACTTACAGAGTTACCGATCGATGTCTTTCTCCATCTAAAATGTTACATGTTCCATGGTTTGTTTTGCCTCCTGCTATGGAATGGTTTTATAAAACCAAAAATGCTGATTATATTTCCTTGCCTCCGTATATGGAAAACTGTTCGCCATTAGAAGAAGACTTGAAATTGTCGAATATGCAAATTATTTATCCCCATCATAATTTACGAATATTTGTTCCTGTAGAAATTGATGGAAAAAAGGGGAGCACCGTTTTTGAAGTAACTCACCGTGTGGCTAATAGTACTATTTTTTGGTATATGGATGAACTATTTTTGGGCGAAACTCAAAATATTCATAAATTAGAACTTTCGCCAGTGAAAGGTAAACATATATTGACTTTAGTAGATGAGAATGGAGAGAAAATTTCTAGAATATTTGAAATAATAGATGGAAATAATTAATAAAAAATGCACTTATATTTCAAAGTGCATTTAATGATGAGAGTTTAGTTTACTGAAATTTTTCTATTCAGACAGTTTATTATTAAATATTAAATAAGGGATAATAGGGAAAAAATACTACAGAAGTGCCCAAGTCCACTTATTACTAATATTGTTGCTTTTTCCTCGTCCAACGATTAAAATAACAGTACTTACTCCCAAAACAAAATATCCAATTATAAATACCTTGAAACAAAATGTTTGATAATATTAGTTTTTAATTAATTATTCCATTAGATTTTCATTAATAAGCTCACGCTGCTAATGTACAATTTATTATTTTTTTAGCAAAAAAAAAACTACTTTTTTCAGGAGACTGTGTTTTTACAATTATTGAAGTGATTATTTTAATAAAAATCAGTTGAAAATATTATGTAAGTAATTGATTTTTAAATGATTTTAAATGAATTAAATTAGAGTACAGAGCTTAAATTTGTCATTTCATAATATTGTCCGTATTTTGTGCGAAACAAAAACAAACAAACTACCAATGCAAAAAACACTAAAAATAGGGATTGTCTTTGTTGCATTAACGGCTCTCGTGTCGTTTTCGTACAAAATATTTAGCAAAGACGATAAATCGGAATTATTACTCGAAGCATTATCGCAAGTTCTTGAATATCATCATTATAATCCGATGAGTAGGGATGATGCATTTTCAAAAAAAGTGTATGAGCTTTATTTAGAGAAGATTGACTTTAATAAACGCTACTTGATTGCAAGCGATATTAAAAAATTATCGGAGCATGAATTAGCTATTGATGACCAAATTGCCATTAAATCGTATGAGTTTTTTGATTTATCGTTGTCAATAATTCACCAAAGAGTGGAGCAAGCTGCTGGCTTTTACAATGAAATTTTAACTAAACCATTTGATTTTAAATTAGACGAAACTGCCGAATTTGATGCAGAAAAAATAGAATATGCCAAAAATGAGACTGAATTGAAAGAAATTTGGAGAAAATCGCTCAAATATCAAGTAATGACTCGCTTGGCAACAGCTATTGAAAAACAAAAAAATGATTCGACAAATGCAGACAAAAAATCATTCGAGAAATTAGAAAAAGAAGCACGTGAGAATGTTTTAAAACTTCATAATAAATGGTTTAAACGTATTCGAGATTTGAATGAAGAAGACCGAAGAGCCGAATATCTCAATGCAATTGCAGGCGTGTACGATCCACACACCGAATTTTATCCGCCGATTGCAAAAGAGGAATTTGACATTCGCATGTCGGGGAGCTACGAAGGAATCGGGGCTGTTCTGCAAGCATCGGAGGGTTATGTGAAAGTGGTTAGCATTTTTCCAGGAAGTGCGTCGTGGCGACAAGGTGAATTGAAAGCTGGCGACCTTATTTTGCAAGTAGCGCAAGGCGAACAAGAACCTGTTGATATTTTAGACATGCGCCTAGAGGATGTGGTGAAATTAATTAAAGGGAAAAAAGAGACTGAAGTTAGACTTACTATACGAAAAAGAGAAGGAAACGAAGTTGTTATACCGATCGTTCGTGATGTGGTAATCATGGAAGAAACATTTGCTAAATCACTGATTGTTAGGAATAAAGATAATAAAAATAAAGTTGGTTACATTAGTCTTGCTAGTTTTTATACCAATTTGGGTAGTGAAAAAGCACGTTCATCGTCGGGTGATGTGGAAAGTGAAATATTGAAATTAGAAAAAGAAAATGTTAATGGAATAATTATCGATTTGCGAGATAACGGAGGCGGTTCGTTAGGTGAAGTTGTCAAAATGGCTGGTTTATTTATCGACAAAGGAGCTATTGTTCAAATAAAAACAAAGCATGGTAAGGCTCAAATTCTTGCAGACACTGATCCGAGAGTACAGTATGACGGAAAATTAATTGTTCTGGTAAACCATTTTAGTGCATCGGCTTCTGAAATTTTTGCGGCAGCAATTCAAGATTATAAACGAGGCGTTATTGTCGGAAATCCTACTTGGGGAAAAGGAACAGTACAAACAATTTTAGACTTTGACGATTTTTTATCTTCCAAGTTGAATGACATGAAACCACTTGGTGCTCTGAAACTTACGGTACAAAAATATTATCGAATCAATGGACATACAACACAACTAAAAGGTGTTATTCCTGATATTATTTTACCAGATATTTATTCAGAATTGGACATGGGCGAACGTGAATACGATAATGCTCTGTCTTGGGACGAAATTGCTGCTGCCGATTATGAGATAAATTTGAAAATGAATGATGACATGAATATTTTACGAAAACGAAGTGAAGAACGTGTGAAATTTCATCCAATGTTTGAATTAATAAGGAAAATAGCCATAACGGTCAAAAAAGATGACCAAAATACAGCCACAACTCTAAATTTAGAAAAATATCAAAAAGAAGTAATTGAACGTAGAGAAAAATTAAAATTCTATGAGAAACTAGATAAAAAAATAGAGAATTTAGAGATAATTATTACAAAAGAATATAAAAAGAAAATGGAAGCTGATACAATTCTTGCTGCTAATTATACTAATTGGAAGAAAGTGCTAGAAAGTGATGTCTTTCTTTTAGAAGCAATTTCGATAATGAACGACATGAAATAACTATATAGAGAATTATAAAAAACACGGAAGCCTGCGAGAATGGATTGAAATAAATTCAATATCTTGCAGGCTTCTTTAGTTAATTCTCATTGAGCTTAGGTTATTCAACCTTTTTTATAGCTTACATTCTTTTCTTCAATAAATTGCGAATATTTTTCAATCTTGAATTTTGAAACATAAATTTTGCAAAATCGAAGCCAGTATCTAATGCATTTTTTCCCAAAACATCAAACATAAACGATAATGATTTTTCAATAGCTCCATTTGTATTTGTTTTTTGCTCGCTTTTGTCTGTCAGCCAAAAATGAAGAATAAACATCAACTCTACCCAAAACAGCGATTTTAATTGTTCACCAAAAATGGGGCGTTTTGCTAATTCGCCTGTTTGATAGCCTTCATAAAACAGGTTACTGATGTGATTTAAAAATTTTTTCTTAAATGGGCTACTTCCTTTAGGAATAAGAAACGTTCGACTGTCTTTTTTTGTTGTGAAATCAATATATCCTTCATTTTGCCCTAATATTCCTAACCAAGTATGATAAAATGTCAGCAATTTATTACGAACAGAATAATTGTTGTAATCTACATCTTTCTGGATTGCAGTAATTGTTTTGTCAAAAAAATAGACCCAAACAGTTTCTCGCAATTCAGTCATCGAAAAAAAATTTGATTTAAAATTTAAGCGTTCCATATCCGTATGTTGCTCAAATTCAAACTGCGTGGGATAGCGTTTTTTTTCGGTTACAAAATAAATATATTCTTGAATTATTTCTTCTTGGTGTTTCATTAGATGTCTTGGTTCTGGTGTGTGTTCGTTTTATTTATTTTCAGGAATATTTTCTATTATTTCAATCAAATATTTCCAAAACTTATCAACACTCTCTATTTCAATTCGTTCGTCGGGTGAGTGTGCGCCACGTACTGTTGGTCCAAAAGAAACCATATCAAGTTGTGGGTATTTTTCGAGAAATAAACCGCACTCTAAGCCTGCATGAATGGCTTTTATTGCAGGAGTTTTTTCAAACAAATTATGGTATGCATCCGAACTTACTTGAAGAATCTCTGACTGAGTATTGGGTTTCCATCCAGGATAACCATCTGATTGTTCGACATTTGCACCTGCAAGCAAAAAAACAGAAGCAACCATACTAGCAATATCGTCTTTTCCCGTTTCCACCGAACTACGTTGGCTGGTTACAATTTCTACTGCATCGTCTTTAAATTTAACCGAAGCCAAATTTGTCGATGTTTCTACCAAACCTTCCATTTCGTGGCTTATGGCATGCACTCCATGCGGACAAGCATAAATAGCATTCAATAAGCTTTTTTGAGTAGGTATATCCATCACATAATCAGGACTTTCTATTGTTTCTAAATCAAGATAAATCTTTTTTTCAACCGCAGCAAATTCTTTTTCTATCTGGCTTGTGAAAATATTTAGTGCTGCACGTAACTTTTCTTTGTCGTGATTTGGAACAGAAACAATCGCCCAAGCCTCGCGAGGAATGGCATTGCGAAGATTGCCACCGTCAAAATGGCTGATTCTAAGATTCAATTTTTGGGAGATATTCCATAAAAAACGATTCAATATTTTATTAGAATTACCTAATCCTTTGTTTATTTCATCACCAGAATGTCCTCCATTTAAACCACTAACGCTTATTTTACAAGAATAATATCCTTTTGGCATTTTCCCTTTCTCATAAGGCAATGTCGCAATCGTATCCACACCGCCAGCACAGCCAATGTAAAGCTCACCTTCATCTTCCGAATCGAGATTTAATAAAATTGAACCTTTCACAAAACCCGCTTGCAAACCAAAAGCTCCAGTCATTCCAGTTTCTTCGTCTGTCGTGAAAAGGCATTCTATCACACCATGCTTTATGTCTGGTTCGATAAGAAGAGCAAGCGATGCAGCAACGCCAATGCCGTCGTCTGCTCCCAAAGTTGTTCCTTTGGCTTTCAACCAGCCATTATCCACATACGCTTGTATAGGGTCAGTGTCAAAATTATGAATAATATCGCTATTTTTTTCACAAACCATGTCGATATGACTCTGTAAAATGACAGTTTTTACATTTTCCATCCCTTTGGTAGCTTCTTTTCGAATCACTACATTACCAACTTTGTCTTTTTTGACTTCTAATTGATGTTTTTTTGCAAAATTAAATAAATAAGCGATTATTTGTTCTTCTTTTTTTGATGCACGAGGAATTTGTAGTATTTCATAAAAAATACCCCAAACACTACTGGGAGATAATTGTTGTATTTCGTTCATTATTAAATATTTATATTAAATGAGTCCTTTTTTTTGTAAAAAAAAAATAGTATTAAAATAAGCAATGCACTTATACCAATTAAATGTCAAAATACCCGTAGAAATTCAATTGGTATTACTTGTCTACAAAGATAAAATAAAATAAAGAATTTTCGATAAAAATAAATTTATATCCAGTCGTTTTATTGTAAGAATTATGAAAAAATATTATTTTTAACGATTGAAGAATTCATATAAAAAAAAATTTAATTGCTTTATTAAAAAAGGATTAAAATCTTCGAACTATTTTATATTGCTCGAATATTTGGCAAAATCGAAGGTATTAATTTAAACAACTATAAATTTAAACTAATGGAAAAAAGAACAATTGTAGCACTGCCAGGAGATGGTATTGGAAAAGCTGTTTTAGATGAAACGATTCGTGTACTGGACGCTGCTGGCTTTAAGGCAGAATATGTAGAAGGTGATATTGGTTGGGAATT
>JAOZTL010000097.1 GCA_029942205.1 Bacteroidales bacterium
TGGTTAATATTCGGATCGGAAGGATTATAGCTCGTATTGGCTGTATTCAAATTTGCGTACCTTTTGTGCGCTAGCCGCCAAGCTACATCGCTACGGTATTCTTTAAATAGTTCAAAAGCTTCGGAATAATGATCATCTGTTTTTTTCTCAAACGATGTTTTAAAAATATTAAATGACATGGTAAAATTACCGCTTATTTGCTTATTATAGCCGTCAAATTGTCCCAATGGATCTGCAAACCAGTATTCACTATTATTTTGAGAATAACTGCGAGTGGCAGTCAAATCAACTTTCAGCCCACGAATAGGCTCGATCGTTGCACGTAAGTTAATGTTTTGGGTATGAGCCATTAATACAGGATTATTTTGTAGGCTATCGGCACTAAGCCAGTTTTTATCGGACAAATCTAATGCTATATTTGGATCTTGCCAGCCCAATACAAACGGAACGCCTGGCGCATACATTCCGTTATTATTGTCTAAACCAAAAAAATCGGTACTAGCCAAATATCCTGGCACGGTTGTTCCATTAGTTTCACTAAAAGTAATCGAAACATTTTTCAATCCAGTAAGAGCATACAGCAGTCTATCGCTTATCATTACCAGTGCATTATCTTTGGCTTCTACTCGACCAGTAACCACTATTTTAGCATTATTTACTGCTTGCTTTGTTTTGAATTTTATTTTGTCTTTATTAACTATTTCTATTGTTCCTGCAATTTTGTTTCCTTTATCGTCGGTAACTATGGCTGTTATTTTTTCGCTAGAAAGCTTATGCGTGATTGTTTTACCAATATTTGGTTTAAAGTTTAGTTTTTCTCTTTTGTACGTAATATTTTTATATCGAGTAGCACTACTTTTCCCACGCCTGCCTAACTTGTTATTTAGTTTTTTCAAATAAGGAACGTTGTTGTATAATGCTTGAAAATTCAATTGTCCGTTTATTTGTATCGAATTGGTATTTTTTATTGTATTTCCAATTTCGATAGTATCGGCAGTGATAGGAGCAGATTCCCAATTGTAAGTACCTTTGTATCGACCGTTTAGCCTAGTCCATTTCAATAGAGGCAATTTATTTATCGGTACTTGGTAGCTAGCACTTACCGTTTGATTAAAGCTTGTATTACGTCCATAATTATAAATATTATTTAATATCGAATCACGTTTCCAATCATAATCTCCATCATTTTTATCAATACGCCCCTCTGGTTCATCGATTCTAGCCATGTTGCTAGCCGAGTATTCTAGTCGTAGCCCACGTGTGAGGGCATATTTAATGTCGTAGTTTCTATTCCACAAAAAATCTTTCCGAAACGTAGGCTCTATATCAAAGAGAGGGTTGGTGATGTTGCGGAGTTGTGTTTCGTTGTAATTTCTCACCATTTCTGTCCGAAAAGCCAACATCGATGGTTGGTAATAAAAATTAGCATCTCGCAACAAATAGAACGCTTTTTTTCTGAATAATTTCACATTTTTAAATGGTGCAATATTTTTTGCTTGATTATTAAACACATAATCGATAGATCCAGTGTGCCTTTTTTGAATATTAAATTCGGTGTTTACATCCCTAAAAAAAGTTTCATTGTAGGCGTAGCTTGTAGACAGGTTTGAGATGTGATAGAAATGTTTTTTCTTTTTAGTCGTCTTATTTTGTCCGTTTATTTTTACATTTGTAAAGTTCATACTTTTACGTTTGGTATAATCTTGCACCAAATACCGAATCGAATCTTTTTCGGCAGGAGTAAGTGCTTGGTCAGCAAGCACGTCTTTGAGTAAGATATCGGGATCTAGTGGGTTGTATTGCGGATTACTAAATGTTTCGGAATAACCAATAAACATTGGAACATTAACATGATATTTTACAGGAAAAAACTTTCCTAGTTCAAAATTAGAAGAAATATCGTATTGATAAATATCTTCTTTTTGGCGTTCGTTCAATTTTTTCTCGATACTCCCAAAGCCTGGTTTACTGGTGTTCCCTGCGATGGTGATGGACGCAAAATCTGCCAAATTGCTGGTAATTCGCATGTTGGCAGCCCATCCGCCACTTTCTTTGAAATCGGTAATTTTGAGTTCATTAAGCCATATTTCTCCTGACAAAGCACGCCCATCGTCTGTATAATTATTTTTATCTTGATTTGGGTTTCGTATCCCGATCATGATGGTTTCTATGTTTGCAAGATTTGGGTTTCCACGCACCGTAATTTTATTATTTCCGTCAGTCCCGGTGAATGGAGTCGAAATAATTACGCTACTATTCGGATCACGCATGGCTGTATTCCGTTCTTGCTTTAAATCATGAAAAACAGAAAAGCTCAACTCTAATTTATTATCTTCAGGCCACACAAAATACCGATCGGCTTCCACTTCATTATCGTATAAGCCAGGCGATGTAATGCTTAGCGGAATTTCATATTCATAATAATTCTCTTTCACATCGCTACCAAGCCGAATAAAAACGCTGAGTTCGTTATTTTTTAGTAATTCATCCGACATTTGTTCGGCATGAATTTCCATTTTTATTTTGTCGTACTGTCGTAAATCTAAATTCACATTTCGATAAGCAGCACGAGCATCGCCATCTTCCAAATTGGTAACTTTCATTACCAAGGATTGCTCGTTCAGTTGGCGGTTATTGGGGTTTGTAGGGTCGGTTACTCGATCAACGCCAGGAGGTAGAATGTAGTTCACAGGAGCTCGGCTGCCATTTTCTTCAATATTTACAGCAGACACGTCAAAGCCAGTACCTTCTCGTTGTGGAGAGCTTAAGAACTCTGTACCATCCAACAGGTTAAAGTAATATTTTCGCCATTCGCCACGCACCAGATTTAGTTTCGCAAAACGCAAAACCACCTCTTCGTCCCAGCCATGCATGAATGTACGAACAAAACGAATGGATTTAAAATCACTAATTGCACCAATAACTTTGTCGGGTTCATGAATCGGTATTTTGAATTGATACCAACGAACGGTTTCTTTTTTATCATTTTTCAGTGTCGGTGAGCTTTCTTTTATGTCGGTGATGTAATTGCTTCCGATTTGCATTTGATCTGGCGATAAGTGTACTTTATATTGATAATAACTTTCGGTTTCGCTCAACGTATTATCTTGATTGATGTCTTCCACATTAGGCATTAGCGAAGCCGAAGTAGGGTAGCTTTCAGGCGATTGCTCGGCAGTTGGGGAGTTGCTTTGCATGCGGTTATAATTTTTGTATCTGTCCAGAATACTTCTCTGTTCGTTGTCATAATCTGTTCCCCTAAAGTAGTGATAATTATCACTAGCAGGGTCGATTAAGGCATTTTGGTAAGCACTGGAAGTTGTTCCATGTAGTTTTGCTATTTTATTCAAAAAAACGAGAAAAAAATTGCGTTCGTCCACATCGTTTAGTCCATCGAGTCCCAGGTCTTGGTACGATCGGGAGGTTGGGTTATTATCAAAAGCATTTACGAGTGATTGCTTGACCGATACACGTCCCCAAACAGTTGTATCTACTAATTCTACTGTTTCGGTAGAAGGCAGTCCATTTTCGAAACTTTTACGTGAATCTCGCAGAATATCTTCAGATACATTTCCAAGATTGAAATATAAATCGCCACCAGTATGCTTGTCGTTGTATAAGAACGGATCGAGCAGCCAAAACTCGATAAACTCAATATTAGATGATTCAAAGTCATTGGTTTGGATTTTCCGCATGATTCCAGCCCATCGACTGTTAGGATTGGCAAGAGAGCCATCGGCATTCACACCGGCCGATATACCCGAACGTCCTTCTGCATCAAAATTATACATGCCTCTTTCGGTCGGATAGAAAGCAAGATTGAGTACAGACAACACGGTAGGGTAGCCGCTAGTACTTTCTTTGTTTGGAAATATTTCGGTTTCGTACACTTCACGTGTAAGATGGTTGGACAGGTCGTCGTCTGTAATGTGATCGGGAGTAGCTCCTGTGTTGCGAGCCAAATCCGAAATAACATTATACCAAGCCAGCCGAGCACGATTGTATCCATAAGCCAAATCATTGTCCAAGCTTGCTTCTGGAAACAAATCGCTTTGACCTTGTGGCGTACTAGCCATTACCCACGATATTTGGCTTTTGATGTCGATGGTGGTTTTGCTGCCTTCAAAATCATCGATATACGATTCTCCCTTCTGCCCAATGGCGCGTGAGTGTCCTGGCATAAGGTAAGCAAACTCGCCACTAATATCGAGTGTAGACATTTCTTTGGTTTCGATAAAGGGGATTTTATCAACCAATTTGGTAAGAAAAGGAGCGTTGGTGGTATAATTACCATCAAAGCCCCAAATGGTGTTATTAATAGGCTCTTCGCCAATGGTAACTTTGTTGGTCATCGGTTTTTCGGTAAGATTAAGGAGTGTACCACCAAAGCGGAGCTGTTCGGAATATCGATAATCGAAATGCGTACCCAGCAAGGTTTTTGTTCCGATGTTGAACATCGAATTGTTTTCGAGTGATATTTTGATAGGCGTGCCAGATTCGAGCAAACCCTCGTTGAGAATAGTAACACGTCCGAGTGTATAATCCACCAAATAATCGTCTCCCTCCATCAGTTCCATGCCGCCAGCAGTAACTTTCACCGATCCTTGTGGAATATTCATTGCATTCAGAATAATTTCTGATCCCATTGCCGAACGGTATTCGCCTTTTAAGAAAAATTTATTCTTTTCGGCACTTTGTCGAGCTTGGCTGAGTGTGGAGTCGTATAATTCTTCAAAAACGTACTTATTAGCTATTCCATCATCGGCAATTAGTTTGCGCAAATCGTTTCCAAATGGCTCAAGTACAGGGAAATAAATTCGACCATTGGAAGCATTTATAGTTGTTCCATCAATAAAATCGAACATGCCATCCGAGCCCAAATCATTTTGACTATTGAGCTGATCGAGCCCGAGCACCCGCAATAAATGCTGTCCGTCAATAGCTCCACCATCCAAGTAATTGACCGATGTACCTGTCCGATCGTTTTTGTACAACACTTCGAGCTTAAAATCTTCCTTATTCACTTGATATGCTCCGACAGAATAGACGTTTTTCATCATCAAGTTCCAAGTGCTTTGTTTTGGAGATAGGGTTGTTCCTTTAAGTAGTTTGGTAATAAGGGTTTTAGGGGCAGCAATACTTTCTTTGGATAATTCTCCTACTTGATATACTTCGCCTCGATAGGTATATTCAAAAGCAACGGACAGCACTTCATCGGCATTTAGAGCCGAGCGTAAAGAGATGAAACCAAGCTGTTTGTTGATCGAATATTCGGTAGGAGCAAGCAATCGGGCGTTTTCAATTTTTGCGTAATCACGCCCTGCCGTAATTTCGGGCGATAATGGTCGTAAGGCAGACGTAACGCTATTGATGTTTCTTATTTGCGAATAGCTGTTTAGTAGCAAATCGTAAAGATTGTTCAAATCGTTGTGAGGCAGATCGTTTTGGTAGGTTTGATAAATCAATGGTTTAGCACTAATGTGGGCATTGCTTTCGCCTAAGTCGGTAAAAGCGACAATGTTACGAGAGTCGTCAAATTTGGCGGATTTATTGGTAACCCATATTTCTATTTTGCTAATGACTACGTTTGACTTGATAATAGGCAAATTTTCGAGAGCTTCGTTGTAATGATCTCTAAAATAATGCCCTAAAAAGAAATGCTTATTCGCTTCGTAATGGTCAGCTTTTAGTTCGTATTTATTGATTTGTGCACCGCCTTCGAGTTCAATCACTTGCGACTTTCCTTTTTGTTCGGAGATAATGCTGGTAACGAGTAATTTTCCGAATTTGAGTTGTGTTTTTAGTCCGAATAAACTGTGGCTACCGTTGATAAGTGTTCCAGAGAGCGGCAACGAAACATCACCTGCTTCTATCAATTGTATAATGTCGTCTTCTTGCCCTTGATAAGCAATGGTGGTTTGATTTTCAAAATCAAAAGTCGCCTCGGTATTGTAGTTGATACCGAGTTTCATTTTGTCGCCAATTTGCCCCGATACACCAACTTGTATTTTCTCATCAAAATCAAAGTTTATGCTTCGTTGTAAGTCTTCGGGAAGCGAAGGATTTTCTATTTTCGAGATATTTATGCCAAAAATAAGTTCGGCAGAACCTTGCGGCTTGATTTCGATAGAATTGCTCCCAAATATCTTGTCAAAACCCTTGATACCAGCACTAAACCGAGGCGAAAGAATATTATCCAGAAAGCGGTGTTCGGAGTTTCCTTGCCAAAGATTCTCACGCTGTCGGCTTCGCCAGTAGTCGTTTATTTGATTTTGTGATTGTGTTGCTTGATAATCTGCCAATGATATGTCGGTAGGCGAACTGAGTGGAACATTACCGACGTATTGTACAGTGGTGTATTGTCCTGTTTGTTGGTTGTATACTACCGATGAGCCTAAATTTGGTGGGTTTTGTAATGCAAAAGGCGATACTTGCGATTGACCGAAAGGATCGGTATTGACTTCGATAAAGCGATACAATCGGTTGCTATCTTTTCGTATCGAGTCTTTGGGCTGTGCGTAAGTTGGGTGTATTGTTCTGCTTTGATTTGCAGGAATATTGCTGGCATTACTAGGCCAAACTAGTAGACTGAAACTAGCGATGGAAAAGCTAAAAAGTATGTAATTAATAATCGTTTTCAACGGATTATTGGGTTTTAGGTAAGCACTTCGTGCTATTTATAACAAAAAAGATCTTTTGGATCTATACTTAATTTTACTTTGTCAAATTAATATTAGTTGATTATTAGCGTATTATCTCTTTTTTGACCTGATATTAGACAAAATATTTTAGTAGAAAGTAAATTAGCCGATTTCAGCCTGAAAAGCATTGCTTTTAATAAAAACTCTTTCTATATTTTGACTAATAAAACAGGCAAATGATTTTGATTAACAGTAAATTCTAACTTGATAAAGTAAACTTAAGTGCTTGTTTTAAATTAATCGTATATTTATTTTCATATAAATTACTGATTGTAACAACTTTGTAGAAGTACATAAGCAACATCAAAAAAGGACGAAGACCTTATTTTGCACAATTTACACAATACAAACTTTCGGGACGAAACAGAACCCTAGCTATCGGAATTTGTGTTTTACATTTCACGCATTTCCCAAAATCATCTGTTCCATACATAGACAAAACTCTATTCAGACTTAGTAATTTATGCTCTGCTTGTCGTAACGATGCTTCCGTAACACTTTTGTTATTAATTGCATCCATTCGAGAAACTCGTCCAATAGCACAGTCAGGCGCAATCGGTTTTGTCATTTCTCGGTATTCTATGATTAGTTTTTCTGTTTTAGAAATTTCATCCAGAATTTTTTGTTTTATGTTATTTTCGGTCATTATATTTTTAAGTTCTTCGTCTTATTTTGATGTTGTTTAAATATTTATACTGAATTAAGTGCCTAATTATTTTTTGATGAATCATTGGTTCTAAAAATTGTTTCACTCGTGCGTGAGCAACTTAAGAAGGCAGAAGACCTAAAGTTGCTTTAGTGCATTTTTGACCAGTTCTTCTATCGTAATATCTTTGTTTTGTTTCATTATTTTATCAATAATTTTTTCGGCAGCAGGTTTTTTAAAGCCAAGCATAACTAAAGCAGATAACGACTCTTCACGGATAGTATTGCTTGGTTGGTCGAATAATTCGGTATCCTCTCCGATGAGGACTTTAGACATTTTATCTTTCAGCTCGATAATGGTGCGCTGTGCGGTTTTGAGCCCAATACCTTTAATGCTTTTGAGGGCATTCACGTTGTCGGTAACGATGGCGTTGCTAATCTCGCCAGCACTCATGGACGATAGCATGATGAGTGCCGTGTTGGCACCAATACCCGATACGCTGATAAGGAGACGAAACACGATGCGTTCGGTGATACTCGCAAAGCCGTAGAGCAAGTTGGCATCTTCACGTACCACTTGATGAATGTATACTTTAGCCTGCTTCTTGGAGGTAAGTTCGCTATATGCAGAGAGTGCAATATGAATATAATAGCCTATTCCTTGGTTGTCTATCACGGCGTAGGTGGGCGTGAGTTCGCGAATGCTTCCTTCGATATATTCGTACATAATTTGGTAAATATTAAGGTGGTTATTGTTTTGTATTTGATTGAAATTTAAGAATTTATCAAAATGATTGTATGGAGACAAAATATACTTAAAATTTAGAGGGTAAAAGTATATAAAATTTTGATAAGGTCGAAGACCTTTTTGATGTTGCTTACGCAATTATATAAGCGTTAAGTACAAGTGCGTAAGCAACATTAAATAGGACGAAGTGCTTATAAGCATTTTGTACAAGTGCGTAAGCAACATCAAGCAGGTCGAAGACCTTTATAAGCAAAATTCAAATTCTCCAGTGTTTCCACTTCTTGCTCTCGCCCAGCCACATCACGTATTGTATCTAGGAAAGCAGCTATCATGCGAAACTCTTAGTCGTTGCGTACTTTCTTACGTTTGATGATAGCTTGTATCTTTTTCTCTAATTTCTTGTTCATATCAAACAAGTCCTTCCCGAATCGTTCTTTTAATCGGCGGTTGAGTTCCGTTAATTGGTCGGTTGGGAGTTCGATAGAGTCAATAATTATATCATTAAATGCTTCACGAAGTCCCTGTATGATTTTTTTAGAATAAATATCCTTCATAGCTTCTATGACAGAATCAAAGTGATTATATCCTTTTTCTATATAAAAATTAATAACAAATACGAGCCATTCGTATAAGTAGTCTAATTCTTGCTGCTTTTTAATAGATATTTTTTGCTTCATATTCATTTTAGTTTAAATATAAAAAGCTTAATATAAATTATAATTTATTGAAAAATTCATTGGAATATTTTCGGTATAGAATAGTCATCGGATTTATTCTAGCAACTGCTCTTATTTTGTTCGCAATGTTCGTACTGTGTAATCCTCCATAGTAATCTAGTAATTGCTGTTCACGCCCTCTTATCGCATACTTGCCAGGTATACCTTACTTGTATTGCCTTATCTACTTCTATTTCTGTAAACCCAGCTTTAAAGTATTTATGATTATATAGCCGCCGCCTGATAAGCTTTTGAATATCACCAAAACCACTCGTGCGCCCAATGTATATTTGTCCTGTTACAGGGTTTGTCAGTATATAAGTAACATACACCC
>JAOZTL010000098.1 GCA_029942205.1 Bacteroidales bacterium
AAAACGGAAAAAGATAACGGATTTATCGGATGTTTTGGTGTTGAATTGGTATTATTACACTGTTTGATATAATTATCTCAAAATAAAAATCAAAACGGACGACGTCTGAAGCTGTAATCTTTGTTTTATCGTTCTTGTTTTTGCCTTAAAATCTAATGCCTAAAGTTTTGATGAGATGTTTATAAAACAATTATCAATCCGTTCAAAAAGAAACAGAACGAAATAATTTATGCATTTTAAAAAAGAATAATTAATCGCACCACACAAAGGAGTGCTTAAATTTCAACAACTTACATGATTTAAACACATGAAACATCCATTATTTTTATTGATCTTATTTTTAGTTGTAGGGTGGAGTAGCTGCATGCAGAACACCGATTCAAAAGCAGAAACAGCCTTGCCCCTCGTCGATAGTACTCCACCTAAAAACATACTTACAGGAGCAAATCAATTAGCACTTTATTTGCCACTACTGGAAGGAAAACGAGTAGCTATGGTGGTCAATCAATCGGCTTTGGTGGATAGCACACACTTGGTCGATTTGCTTCTGGAGAAGCATGTGCTTGTTGTCAAAATTTTTGCTCCAGAGCATGGCTTTCGGGGTAATGTAGACAGAGGCAAGCATATTGACAATACGATAGATGAAGCAACAGGCTTGCCTATCGTGTCGATGTTTGGCAAAAATAAACGCCCTTCGCTAGCTCAATTAGCAGATGTGGATGTCGTTATTTTTGATATTCAAGACGTAGGGGTTCGTTTTTTTACTTACATTAGCTCGATGCATGAGGTGATGAATGCATGTGCAGAAAGTCATACGCCATTATTGATATTGGATCGCCCTAATCCATTGGGCGACTACGTGGATGGTCCTGTTCGGCAAAAAGGCTACCAGTCGTTTGTGGGCATGCACCCTATCCCTATCGTGCATGGACTGACCGTGGGCGAGCTGGCAATGATTATTAATGGCGAAAAATGGCTCGATGATGATCGTAGCTGCGAACTGACCGTTATTCCAATGAAAAATTATACACACAATACACCTTATTCTTTGCCCATAAAGCCATCGCCTAATTTACCCAACGATTTATCGATTCGCTTGTACCCATCGCTTTGTTTTTTTGAAGCTACACGAGTAAGTATTGGGCGTGGAACACAGTTTCCGTTTCAAGTAGTGGGCTTTCCTGATTATTCGGATACGTCGTTTAGTTTCACTCCGCAAGACATTACAGGCATGCAGATCAATCCATTGCACGAAAATAAAACTTGTTATGGTATCGATTTACGAAACGAAGAGTTATCGCATCATTTTTCGTTAAAGTACATCATTAAATTTTATGAGCAGTATGGCGATGGTTTCTTTAGTCGCCCGAAGTGGTTTAATTTGTTGGCAGGCAATAAACAGCTTCTCGAACAAATAAAATCGGGTATGAGTGAAGCAGCTATTCGAGAGACTTGGCAGGCTGAACTTACTGACTATAAACAAATGCGGAAGAAATATTTGTTGTATGAATAAGGTCTTCGATCTATTTCAGATTAAAATAAAATTTCAACAACATTCAACAAAAATTAAACAAATGAAACACAATTACACCAAAAGTTTTTTTATTCTGTTTACGTTATTGATCGGCAATCAAATGTACGGTCAAGAAACGAATATGAATAAAAGTAAGTTCAAGCAATTACACGAGGAATTGCCTACACCCAATGTTTATCGGACAGCATCAGGCGCACCAGGACATGCGTATTGGCAACAGCAAGCAGACTACGTGATGCAGATTACGCTAAACGATGACAAGCAACAGATTCATGGCGAAGAAACGATTACGTATACCAATAATTCGCCCGATGCGCTTTCTTACGTATGGATCCAGCTCGATCAAAATATGCGAGCACAAAATAGCTATCGGTCGCAGATACAGAAAAGCAAAATAACGGAGCGTACCTCGGTGGCTCGTTTGCGTTATTTGACAAATGATTTTGATGGTGGCTTTAAAATAGAATATGTCAAAAATGCTGAAAACAACGATTTGCATCATGTCATTAATCATACGATGATGCGTGTGGATTTACCAAAAATATTAGCACATGGCGAGAAAATCGATTTGAAAATAAAATGGTGGTACAACATAAACGAACGTGCCAAATTGGGTGGACGCTCAGGCATGGAGTATTTTGAGGAGGATAAAAATTATTTGTACACCATTGCACAATTTTATCCTCGCATGGCAGTGTACGACGATGTGGAAGGCTGGCAGAACAAGCAATTCTTGGGACGTGGTGAATTTGCTGTTCCTTTTGGTGATTATGATGTAAGTATTACCGTACCATCGGATCATGTGGTGGCAAGTACAGGCTTATTGCATAACGAAAAAGAAGTGCTTAGTTCCGAGCAGCTCCAACGCCTCGATAAAGCAAAAACAGCGAAAAAGCCTATAATGATTGTTACCGAAAAAGAAGCTCGCTCCACAGAATCAAAACATGCTAAAGATACCAAAACATGGACTTTCAAGGCTAAAAATGTGCGAGACTTTGGTTTTGCTTCGTCAAGAAAATTTATTTGGGATGCCATAGGTGTTGCTTTTGGCGATCGCACGGTGATGGCCATGTCTTTTTATCCAAAAGAAGGAAACCCATTATGGGAAAAATATTCGACCAAAGCCGTTGCGCACACCATCCGCACGTACTCTAAGTACACCTTTGATTATCCATATCCAGTAGCACAATCGATACATTCTAATAGAATAGGCATGGAATATCCGATGATTTGTTTTAACGGTGGTCGCCCCGAAAAGGACGGAACATATTCGGAGCGTACCAAGTATGGTATGATTGGCGTAATTATTCATGAAGTGGGGCACAATTTTTTTCCAATGATCGTCAATTCAGACGAACGTCAATGGACTTGGATGGACGAAGGCTTAAACACTTTTCTGCAATACTTGACCGAGCAAGAATGGGAGCATGACTACCCATCACGCAATGGTCCTGCTTATACAATTGTAGACTACATGAAAGGAGATAAACAGTACATTGCACCAATTATGACCAACTCCGAATCGGTATTTTCGCTACACAGCAATGCTTATGGAAAAACGGCTGCTTCTCTCAATATTTTGCGTGAAACCATTATGGGGCGTGAATTGTTTGATTTTGCATTCAAGCAATATTCTCAACGCTGGAAATTTAAGCATCCTACACCTGCCGACTTTTTCCGTACCATGGAAGATGCATCGGCGGTGGATTTGGATTGGTTCTTTCGGGGCTGGTATTACACCAATGATCATGTGGATATTGCCATCACCAACGTAGCGAGCTACGAGCTAGGAAGCGGTAATCCCGACACAGAGAATGCCTATGACAAGAAAAAAGCCGAGGCGGAAGCGCAATACATCACCGATATTCGGAATAAAGACATGCATCGCCAATCGGATGACGACAAAGCATTGTTGGATTTTTATAATAGCTACGACCCATACAAAACGACTGATGCACAGCGCAAAAAATATAAAAACACAAAATTTGATGACGAGGAAAAAGCTTATTTAAACAAAAACTATTTTTATACGCAGATTGATTTTAAAAACATCGGCGGCTTGGTAATGCCCATTATTCTCGAATTTACTTATACGGATGGAAGCAAGGAGGTCAAACGGATACCTGCTGAGTTTTGGCTTAAGAGTTTAGGTGAAGCTAGCAAAGTATTTGTAACCCAAAAAGCAATAGCTTCGGTGGTGCTCGATCCATTTTTGGAAACAGCCGATACCGATACCAATAATAACTATTGGCCACCACGCATACAGCAATCACGGTTTCAATTGTACAAACAAAATTATAGACCACAACGCAATCCTATGCAGAACTAAGGTTTGTATCAATTTGTCTGATAAAATAAGGGCTTCGATCTTTTTAATGTTGCTTACTCTCTGGTTTAATGACTTATCAAGAAATTATTATGAGAGTATTTCAGTGTAAAACTAATTGTATATTTACAAACCGATATCTTGCTGAATCGTATAGGTTTACATAATTGAGTAAACAACATCAAAAAAGATCGATGACCTTTATTACTAAACACGCAAATTATTCGAATGAAAATGCCATTTTCTTTTTCTGAATTGAAATGTTTCATGTACTTTTGCAAAATATAGCGAGTCTGTACGCTTAAAATATTTATGTCAAAAAAACATTTCGTTCTTCGTAGCGAATCAACCATATCTAACGTGAAAGAATTATTTTATTCCTTATCCATACCAGAAGCTGAATTTGTATATTTCCTACTATTATTAGTAGGTGCATCGGCTTTTATTATCCAATTATTTTATTATCTATTTTTCTATATTCGCTTATTATTTTATAAAAACAATCTACATACAACCGATAGTAGTGAGCCTGTAAGCGTGGTGATTAGTGCTCGTAATGAATCGAAACACTTAACCGAAAATTTATCGAGTATACTCGAACAATCGAAAAAAAACTACCAAGTAGTGGTCGTAAATGATGCCTCCACAGATTTTACAGGCGAGGTGTTAGCCAAATATGCTCGCCAACACGAACATCTTTATGTTACTCATATTCCTCATGATGCTCGCTTTTCGCATGGTAAAAAACTAGGTGTTACGGTTGGCATCAAAGCTGCTTCCAATGACTTGCTTCTACTTACCGATGCCGACTGCCAAGCCAACAAAGATTGGGCACTGAGCATGCAATCCAAATTTGACGACAATATCCAACTCGTACTCGGCTATGGAGCATACAAACGTGTGCCTGGCTTACTAAACTACTTCATTCGATTCGATACATTCTTTATCGGACTCCAATACCTTAGTTTTGCATTAGCCAAAACGCCGTACATGGGCGTAGGACGCAACTTAGCATACCGTCGAAACTTCTTTTTCGAGAAAAAAGGCTTTGCAGGGTTTTCACAACTCTTATCAGGCGACGACGATTTGTTTGTTAATAAACATGCAACAAGAAAGAATACCGCAATCGAGATTAGCCCCGAAAGTATCACCTACTCCGAACCGAAACATAAATTCTCTGACTGGATTCACCAAAAACGACGACACTCAACAACCTTCAAACACTATAAAACCAAACATAAACTCCTCCTTGGTGGCGAAATGGCTTCTCGTATTGTGTTTTATGCTATAATACTTGCTATAATAAATATTTCGCAACATCTTTGGATGTATGCTGCTGGCATGTTAGGTTTTCGTTTTCTTATGCAGGCTATTATTTTAGGAAAATCAAGCAGACGACTAAATGAAAAAGGTTTGCTTTTTGCTTGGATTTTCTTGGATATTCTAATTCCATTGATTAACTTTATCATTTTATTTTTGAATATCTTTGCAGGAAAGAAAAAAACATGGAATTAGGAGAAAATTTTTCGGCTAAAGCCAAACAAGATTACCAATTAGTGTTGAAAGCTCAAAAAGGAGATGAAAAGGCATTTGCCGAGCTCTTAGGACGTTATCGAGATTCTTTGTACTTTATGCTTTTAAAAATGGTTAAAAATAAAGACGATGCTGAAGATTTAACGATCGAAGCTTTCGGTAAAGCATTTAGAAACATAAACAGCTATTCGCCCAGCTACGCATTCAGCACTTGGCTTTTCAAAATAGCCTCGAATAATGGAATTGACTACCTTCGTAGTAGAAAATCTACCCGAAGACATATTTCTATCGATCAAACCTATGAAGAAAATGACATAAGCATGAGTGCCTCGCTGGTGTCCAACACGCCAGATCCCGAAGAAAACATGATTTTACGCCAAAAAGAAATTCTATTGCGCACAATTATCAAAAAATTACATCCCGACTACCGAAAAATTATCATGCTTCGCTATTTTAAAGAATATTCATACAACGAAATTGCTGAAGAACTGGAACTCCCAATAGGCACTGTAAAAGCACGCCTGCATCGCTCGCGCGAACTGCTCACCAGCACGCTGAAACATCATAAAATAAACTTCGATAAATTCTAATCCATGACAAAAAGCATTGCAAGCTATTTCAACGAATTGACCAACGAACAAATCCAACTATTTGACCAACTTCCCGAATTATACGCATTCTGGAATAATCAAATTAATGTCATTTCACGCAAAGACATCAATGCTCTCAAAGAAAAACACATTCTCCATTCTTTGTCCATTGCTAAGTTTATTCACTTTTTGCCTGCTACCAAAATTATAGACGTTGGTACTGGAGGAGGATTTCCTGGCATTCCTTTGGCTATTTTTTTTCCTGAAGTCGAATTTTTATTAATCGACTCGATTGGGAAAAAGATAAAAGTTGTTAATGAAGTAATCAAAGCCCTAGGTTTAAAGAATGTTAAAGCAAAGCAGGTACGAAGTAACGAACTGAAACAACAGTTTGATTTTGTGGTGAGTCGAGCCGTTACGGCATTCCCGAAATTTGTAGCAGACACGCAGCACTTAATTTCTCCTACCGATCAAAACGCCATACCTAATGGTATTATTTATCTTAAAGGTGGTGATTTTACAGAAGAAATCAGCTCGTTCCCTCATATCGATCTTATGGATATTCCCGATTTTTTTGATGAAAATTTTTTTGAAACAAAAAAGATTATTTATCTCCCTATGAATTAAAAAGAAGTGATTTACATTTGCCGTTTCTACAACTCCGAATGCCTTGATAAGAATTTATTATTGGGGAAAATTCCTTCTAAATCAGAAGAATATTCGGGTTTTAAGCGTTCAACAAAATACATATCAATATTTCCTTTATTTTTAGCACTTATCTTTCCTCGATAGGTACAATCAAAATATTCTGCAATATACTGATACGTTTTTCCTGAAATATTAATTTTACCTTTTTCACCAGACGATTCCATACGACTAGCTGTATTTACGGCATCACCCCAAATGTCATAAGCAAATTTTTTAGTTCCAATCACACCAGCAACCACGCTCCCTGTATGAACTCCTATCCGAATATCCCAAATTGCAAGCCCACTTTTTTCACGTATTTTCTTTTGTGCTTCGATAAAGTGATGCATTTCAAGAGCTGTGAGGATAATATCCAGCGGATTACTTTTATTTCGCATAGGAATACCGCCTACGCACATGTAAGCATCTCCAATTGTTTTTATTTTTTCGATATAATGGCGTTGAATTATTTCATCAAATTTGGCAAAAAAGAAATCTAACTCTTTGACAATCTCCTTTGGTTTCAGGCTTTCGGCAATTTTAGTAAAGCCAACAAAATCAGTAAATAAAATAGACACCATCCGATAGTTTTTAGCATCTACTCGTCCTTTTATTTTCAATTGTTCGCCTATTTCGTATGGCAAAATATTTTCTAGTAACTTTTGATTTTGCGCTTGTTGTATTTCTAGTTTTTTTGTTTGTTCGGCAGATTCTTTTGATTTTATTTCTAATTTGAAAGCTTGTTCTGTAATATTTTTAATTAACTTATACATCGATAAGGTTGATTTTACTCGAACGATCAATTCTGTATTATCTAACGGCTTACGAATAAAGTCAGTTGCTCCCAATTCAAATGCAGCATCAAAGTACTTAAGGCTAGTGAGTGCAACAACAGGAATCATGGACGTTTGTACATGTTTTTTTAATTGTACCAATGTTTCAGCACCTCCCATGACAGGCATTATCCAGTCCAGAATAATCATGTCTACTTTTTGCTGAAGAGCTAAATTAAGTCCTATTTGCCCATTATTAGCCGTTAAGATTTCATAACCAGCAAGTTCTAGCTCAAAAATCTCTTTGATACGGTTACGTATCGTCTTATCATCGTCTATTACTAGAATAATAAAGCTCATTTATAATAAAAAGCTAATTTTAGTTAAAAAACAGGTTAAAGATTTATTCCAAAAATACGATATTATTTAAAAGAAATACTTTTCTTATTAATAATAAAAGTATTGCTTTAAGTTTTTATTCAATAAACAGGTATAAAAACCTTATATTTTTGCAATTAATGCTTCAAAAATAGTTAATAAATTAGGAGCAGCAAGTGCAGCAGCTTCTTGTACTTCTTCATGCGATACTTCTACAATTTGTCCTTCCACTCCTACATCCGTAATTACTGACATTCCAAAGCAAGGAATATTCATGTGGCGTGCTACTATAATTTCGGGTACAGTAGACATCCCTACAGCATCTGCACCAATTATACGAATGTATTTATATTCGGCAGGCGTTTCAAAAGTAGGTCCCGATACTCCAGCATACACGCCGTATTGCAAACTGATTCCTTTATCTGCGGCAATTTCTTTTGCATTAGCAATCATTTTTTTATTATACGCTTCGCTCATGTCAGGAAAACGAGGTCCCAGTTCGTTGATGTTTTTGCCGATTAGTGGATTTGTTGGAAATAAATTGATATGATCAGTAATAACCATCAAATCGCCTATTTTATAAGCAGGATTTAAACCACCACTAGCATTTGACACCAATAAATAGCTGATTCCTAAAAATTTCAATACTCTAACAGGAAACGTAACTTCGTCCATAGAATAGCCTTCATAGTAGTGAAAGCGACCTTGTAGTGCAACCACTTTTTTGCCACCTAATATTCCGAAAATTAATCTTCCTTGATGCCCTTCGACTGTCGATACTGGGAAATTAGGAATTTCAGAATATTCCATACTATGCTCAATGGTGATTTTTTCGGCTAATTGTCCTAATCCTGTTCCTAGTATAATCCCTATTTCAGGATTAAAACTGACGTGTTGTTTTATGAAATTTGTAGTTTGTTTTATCTTTTCTAACATAATTAATTATTTGTTTGTTAAAACTGTCTTCCTCTCCTTTGAAAAACGTAGTGATTGGAATATAATACATTTTCTGTTTAATAATACTATCCATCAATTCGAGAGAAAGAAAGCGCATCGCATCTTTTTCTGTCGTGATAATTATTTTTTTTGTATTGGTAATCTGCTCAAATTCTTTTTCTATTTTGACAATGTCTCGTTTGGAATACTGGTGATGATCTGAAAAATCCATACGCACAACATCTTTACTGATTGATTGTACATGCTCATAAAACAAATCGGAATTTGCAATTCCACTGACTAAAAGTATCGAATATTTTTCTCGTACACAGACTTCCTCTTTAAGCGGAAATTCTTCGATTTCGAATAACGCTTTAATTTTACCG